>NZ_LGRP01000004.1:271729-387104 GCF_001636635.1 Paenibacillus sp. O199 | reverse complement strand
GCCGTTCGCGGCTGCGCAGCTGCTGTTCCAGTGCCGCCGGTGACAACGGCGCCACTTCCTCAGCCAGCAGCTTGAACCCTTCGTCCTGCTGCTGCACTTTGGCGCGCACGACGAGCAGTTCACCTTTCCCGACATGCTGCTGGCTGCGCCGCCATACTTCGGGAAAGAGAACCACTTCACAGCGTTCGATCTGGTCTTCCAGCTCCATGAACGCCATAGCCTTACCCTGTTTCGTCGTAATCGACTTCACAGACACAACCATCCCGGCTGCCACGGCCATCGTATCGTCAGCCGCTTCCGTCAGCTCCATAATGCGATCTGCGCCGCTGGATTCAAGCACATCTTCATAGTCATCTAATGGATGACCAGATAGATACAAACCTAACAGCTCACGTTCCAACTCCAATTGCTGACTCCCGGAATAAGGCGGAATTTGAGGATATTCAATCTCCCAGTTCGGCGTCTCGACAAAATCAAACAATTGAATTTGCAGATCCTCGCGTTCTTTGCGCCATTTCAAAGCCGCTTCCACAGTCTCATCCAGCATGGCAAGTAATTGGGCACGGTGCCCAGGCAATGTGTCAAAGGCTCCCGCCTGAATAAGCGATTCAATTACACGTTTGTTGCATACCCGCAAATCGACGCGACGACAAAAATCGAGCAAACTGTCGAACGGTCTTTCCTGCCGTACAATCATAATACTTTCCATCGCCTGGGTGCCTACATTTTTCACCGCAGCCAGACCGAAACGTATCGCCCCGGTTGCTGTATCTGCATCAGAGTTCTGATTCGACAATCCATCTTTCTCCTGTACAGCAGACATTTCATGCTGTTCAGAATGCGAGGACTCCTCTTCCCCAGTTCCATGCAGACGTTCTGCTGTAGAAACAGTCACTACGCCCGAATTAATCCGATCCTCGGACTGCTCTGGCACAGCCGTCGCTGCCTGCCACTCATAGGCACTACCGTCTTCGTCTGGTGAGGGACCCGGGTCATCTGGTAGAGGTGCTTCACCGTACTCCGCTTGTCCGGAATAATGATCATCAACATGTATGGCATGTTCCATCGTAGAACTTGCTGTACCGTCCTCCCCATGTTCTCCCTCTAAACGTTGGGTTTCCGCCGCTTGTCCAGCCTTTGTTCTGTTGGATGATGCAAGTACAGGTGTAAACAGAATGCCGCTCTCATTCACATCTGGTGGAAGTACTTCAATATCCATGCGACGGCATTCCACAACGTACTCCGCTACTTTGCGGTGACTGCCCATAACGGCTGTTAACATCGATGCCATAAAATGAATGGGATAATGTGCTTTCAGATAAGCCGTCTGGAAAGCAAGCACGCCATACGCAGCGGCATGAGCACGCGGGAAACCGTAGTTGGCAAACTTGACGATCATGTCATAGACCAGGTCTGCCTCCGCTTCACTGTATCCTTGCTTAAGACTGCCCTGGACAAAATGTCCACGTTCGAGATCCAGTACTTCCCGTTTCTTCTTGGAAACCGCTCTACGGAGCAAATCCGCTTCGCCGAGAGAGAAGCCCGCCATCCGGGAAGCAATCTGCATAATTTGTTCCTGATATACAATGATGCCGTACGTATCCTTGAGGATGGACTCCAGATCCGCATGCGGGTAATCCACTTCGATCTGTCCATGTTTGCCCTGAATGTATTTGGAGATGAATTCCATTGGGCCCGGACGATACAAGGCCAGCACGGAAATAATATCTTCAAATACACTTGGCTTCAGCTCCTTCAGGACACGACGCACTCCTGCGGATTCGAGCTGGAATATCCCCATCGTGTCGCCTCGACCAAGCATCTCATATGTGAGTGCGTCGTCATCCGGAATATGACGAAAATCCGGAATTTCGCCATTTTCCCCAATCCAGCGCAGACAGCGTTCAATAATTGAAAGGGTACGCAGACCGAGGAAGTCCATTTTGAGCAGTCCAATAGCCTCCAGGTTTCCCATGGAATATTGCGTTAAGGCCGTTCCCTCACTGCCCTCCTGAAGCGGAACAGCATCCGTCAGCGGATCACGGGAGATGACAACCCCCGCCGCATGTGTGGAAGCATGACGAGGCATACCTTCCACCTTCATGGCCATATCGAGCAATTCACGTGTTTTCGGCTTGGTCTCATACAAAGCCTTTAGTTCAGGGGTGGCTTCCATTGCCCGCTGAATGTTAATACCAAGCTGTGCAGGAATCAGCTTCGCTGCCTTGTCCACCTCGCCGTAAGGCACATTCAGTGCACGTCCGACGTCCCGAACGGCTGCACGGGCAGCCATCGTACCAAAGGTAATGATCTGGGCGACATGGGCTTTGCCATATTTTTTCGCCACATATTCAATGACTTCGTCCCTACGTTCATCGCTGAAGTCGATATCAATATCCGGCATGGAGATCCGTTCCGGATTCAAAAACCGCTCGAAGAGCAGGTTATACTTCATGGGATCAACGTCTGTAATACGCAAGGTATAGGCAACCAGACTACCTGCCGAGGAGCCACGTCCCGGTCCGGTAACAATTCCCTGCTGGTGAGAATAGGCGATAAAATCCCACACGATCAGAAAATAATCCGAGAATCCCATACTGTCTATAACCCGGAGCTCATAATCCAGCCGCTGTTCAAGTGCGGCTCTGAGCTCCGAGTCCGTCCAACGTGATGATTCACTATAGCGCTCTTCCATTCCCTCTTCGCACAACTGACGCAGATAGGTAGAAGGACTTTTCCCTTCAGGAAGCGGTCTGTACTCCGGCAAAATGGATTTGCCGAATTCGAGCTGCAACTCACATGACTCCGCGATGCGAACCGTATTCGCCAAAGCCTCGGGCACATGTGGGAACAAACGCGCCATTTCTTGTTCACTCTTGAGATAGAGCTGATTGGTTCCAATGCGCAGCCGATTCTCGTCATCTACCGTTTTCCCTGTTCCGATGCAGATCAACACATCCTGAAGCTCAGCGTCCTCTTCGGACAGATAATGCGCATCATTAGTCGCCACCAATGGAATATCCAGTTCTGCTGCCAGACGAATCAGCTGAGGGTTCACTCTTTTTTGCTCAGATAGCCCATGATCCTGCAGTTCCAGATAGAAATCGGCACCAAAAATATTTTTGTAACGCAGCGCCGCACGCTTTGCCTCTTCCTCTCGTCCATGCAGCAGATGCTGGGGAACCTCGCCTCCCAGACATGCACTTAAACAGATGATACCCTCGTGATGGGCAGCCAGACTCTCCATATCAATACGTGGTTTGTAATGGAAGCCTTCCAAATGTCCGATGGAGCATAGTTTCATCAGATTTTGATAACCCGTCATATTTTTGGCTAGTAAAATCAGATGATGGATCGGCTGATCCTTGCGGCTTCCCCGCTCTTTGCGAGACCCGGCAGTCATATAAGCCTCACATCCAATGATCGGCTTAATTCCCCGCTCGACGCATGCTTTATAGAAAGGAATAGCACCATACATTACACCGTGGTCGGTCAATGCCAGCGTAGTCATTCCGAGATCCGCGGCCTTATTCACGAGATCCGGTATACGCGCAGCGCCGTCCAGCAAACTATATTCACTGTGAACGTGCAAATGCACAAAAGAACTCATGTTTTTTTCTTCCTTTCGCCATGGACAGTCGCATCAACCTTTTTGCATCAGGTTACTGCACTGTCTTCTTCTATCCGTATTTTTCATCCTTCGGTTCAGACCGAAAGTCGTTTTCTGTATTCATGTAAAATGCTCTATTAATGAAATGAATGAAATATAAGGATTCATCCTAATGGAGCGCGTTTTATTATTCTATTTTATCATAACGTTCGGGGGCACGCCCATACAATAGAAGTACAAGCCGCTCCCCCTGTTACGGACCGAAGACAGGAGGTGTGCTGCTGGGTCTGAAAGGGGTGTTGCCGGATGAGCACATTTTTGTCCAAAGCTATTCTTGATTTCTTCATTGCGTTTGGGATCGTGCTGGGCGGCGCGATGATTGGAGGTATAGGAGCGGTGGTCTCTCTCCAGCCTCCGACACAGACGATGCTTGATGTCGCTGGGAAAATTAAAATTTGGGCGCTCGCAGCGGCCGTTGGCGGTACAATCGATCCGATGCGGGTGATCGAAAGCAACGTGCTGGACGGCAATCTGTCTCCGGCAGTCAAACAAATTTTGTACTTGATATCCGCCTTTATGGGCGCACATATGGGTACTGAACTGGTGAAATGGGTTTGCGGTGGAGGACGGGGTTAGCATGACTCCAGGACAGCGCCCATGAGAATCCCGCCTTTTTCACGTTACCGCCCGCTTATGCGCATGACTGCTGTCTTTGTTCTGGGAATGATCGCCGGTTGTGTCGTGTACAACGGTGTATTTCACCTGAGTTACAACGAGTTGTGGCTCAACAATCAGGAGTTGCAGCTTCAGCTGCATCAGAATGAGGAGGATATTAAAACGCTGAAAAAATACAGTAAACGCCAAACCGTCATCAAGGAAATCAAGGTCCGTGCAGAAGACTCTGACAAAGGTCCGGACGAGGCCTCCCTAAAAGTGATGTTGCAGAAACTGGGGGATGAACTTGAGGTGCTCCGGGGTCGCGACGTCTTCAATATCGATGAGTACAGCAAAATGACGCGGATTATGCTGAACCAAAAAGTGTATACGGTCAGAGAAAAGGAATATACCGTCCAGGTGAAAACGATGCTGGTGATGGAAGGTGTGCTGCAAGTTTGGGTACAGATTCGGATGCACGTTCCGGCTTAGGAAATGGATGACAGCCCCGGAAAAAAACTGCCCTTGCCCTCTGCCTGCATGGTACAATAAGGGCAGTAAATGCTTTCCAGAAAAGGAGCTGCGTCTTTGTGTTCATCGATGTACTCAAATATGCCCTAATCGCCATCTTTGCCCTGGCCATGGTCTGTTCAGCTCTGAACAGCATTCGTTCGCGCAGGACCACTGATCCCATCGCCATAGGTCTTTATCGCTCATGGACCAACATCTGGATGGGTAGCATGCTGATTATTCTTTCCCTCATCCTGATGTTTGTGTTTACCGGTTCTACGCTATCCGTTGTTGTGGAAGCGCTATTTCTGATTATGGGAGCGTACAATCTGTTCGCCGGATTACGTAACCGCAGTTACTATGCCCGTCTTCAGCAGCATGCAGACGGTGGAACTGGCAAGACATCCGGACAATCTGCCTGATGCACTTAGCACGATGTCATTGCTTTTTGCCAAAAAGAGAGTATCCTCATCTATCGAACAAGCCTGAACCACGTCGATTTCGGGGTACAGTTCGCTCTTTCGATAAGAGGATACTCTCTTTTTCTAGGCATGGTCAATGGATTGCAGGGTCATTACCGCTTTGCATACAACATTCCCATCACGGGAAATGACAATATCCATTTTGCAGGTCCGACGACTTGTCTCCAGAATAATGGGACGAACCAGAATCTGATCTTCAATCTGTACCGGACGAACAAAATACGTTGTTACATTATCCACGACATGGTCGTTTCCTGTAACATCCCAGGCTGCGCGCCGTCCCGCCTGTGTCATCACATTCAGCAGAACGCCTTCCGAGATGGTACCAAGGTCTGTCGCCATCTGCGGAATGATGAATCCGTGGAAAAACAATTCGTTCTGCTCTCCGCGCTCTTCCGCAAACCCGTTCCAGATCAGATGATCAAACGTCTCTCCAAGCTGTGGCTGCTTCTGTGCATCACGCATCGCCTGCAATACTTCCTTACGTGTGACGGATGCAATCAGTTTACGGTTCCGATCTACAATCGGCAGGAAGTCAATGCCTTCCCACGTCATGATCTGTGCAGCCGAAGCCAGTGAGGTTTGCAGCGAAGCTGTGATCGGGCGGCGTACGACACACTTCTCAATACTCTGATCCTCTTTTAACTCACTCACATCTTTCAGACTGACAATACCGATAACCCGGTTCCATTCATCTACTACCGGGAAGCGATGCTCTCCCGTTTCGGAAACCAGCAGATGAAAATCCGCGGCTGAACTGGTCACCTTTAGCACCTGAAGGCGGGGTTTCTGACCGATAATATCCTCTACCAACATAATCTTTTTCTTAATCAGTCGATCAAAGATCGCACGGTTAATCATTGAAGCCACTGTGAACGTATCATGTCGGGAGGAAATAATGGGCAGACCCAACTCATCAGCCATCACTCTCACTTCACGGCTTGTACCGAAGCCACCTGTAATTAATACACCGCGCCCTGTTCGAGTGCGAGGGAATGTGCATTGTCCCGGTTACCAACAATCAACAGGCTTCCCGCGTCAATGTATCGGGCCATGGCCTGCTCTTTCATCGCACCGATCACGTACTTGTGAAGCGGTTTGGCTAGACCGTCACTTCCACCCAGCACATGACCTTCGACGATGGTTACCACATCGGCAAAAGTCAGCTGCTCGGTCATACCGCGAGGTCTTTTCTCGATCCGCACTGTTCCAATTCGTTCCTTGGTCACGACCAGGCCGAAGTTCTCTGCCTCTTTTACCGCACGATATGCTGTTCCTTCGCTTACCCCCAGCTCCCGCGCCAGTCCGCGCACCGATATTTTACTGCCTACCTTCAGTTGTTCAATATGTTGAAGCAATTGTTCGTGCTTCGTCACGTTTTCTTCCTGTCCGTCCATCTGTACCACCCCCGAAGATGCATCTGTACTATTCTGTATCTATTATAACACGACCTTAGGAAAATAACCCCATTCTACGTACCTTTCTCCTAAAGAACCTCGCTACATGGATCTGAATAATCGGAGCAGCAAATTACGGGCATAAAAAAAGACCGGTTCCTTTTATGCCAAAGGGAATCCGGCCTTACTTAGACAGATAGAACCATCTCTATTACCATGTCGTATGTGATCCAAACCTTATACAGATTTGCTCTGCTCCTGCTTGTCCACCAGTTTCATCTCCCACTGCCGCAGCTTTGCCCGTCGAACAGCTTCCAGTGCACGCTTCTTCTCTTCATCCACACCAAGAATAAAATGCAGATGTGCACCAATGATTAATAACGAGAACAGCACCCATACGATGCCAAAAATATTAACCCAGTCCATTCCACCAGCAAAGGAAATCCGCGGCAACGCAATAACCAGCATCGACAACGCGATAACCAGATAGATCACATGTTTTGCTTTCTTTAACCTTTTCACCATTCACAGCTCCTTCGTTCTTGATCGACTCTATATGTCTAGTCTATGAACGATAAGGAGCTAATATGAGAGGTTCAGGCAAAAAAACGGGACAAGGTTTAAGTTTAGGCTTCAGCGCCACCGTACAGATGACCCAGGCTGTCTGCAATAATTTTGTTCACGTCTTCGATAATGACACTCAGGCGACGTTCAGCGTCAAACAGACGACGGATATTCAGGTTCAGGCTCAATACTTCGAACAGTTTCTCCATTTTCTCCATTTCGTCCGGTGCAGGCATATCCCCACTCATCATACGTTGTTGCAATTCCATCTGTTGATCACGAAAATTATCCAGCATAGCCTTTGCTTCCGGGTCTACTTCGATCAGCTTCATCGCAGAAGTTATTTCTTCCACCTCGCTACTTTCTCTCAGTGCTTTGGCCAAATCATTGGCTTTGTCATAAATGTTCACTATAATTCCTCCTCAAATTGGGTTGTTCTTCTGTTATTCATTCGTATTCATTCGCATTCTCATCGCAACGTTCACCCGTGTTAATACACGTATTTCACTTCCGTCAAACAAAGGTTGCGGAAACATGCCATCCATTACCTACCGAGCATCAAATGCATTTAATCCAAATGGGTCAATCACCAAGGGTTATATGTCCTCATATGATGAAGCACATGCCATGTTCAGATGCCGTTCAACTTCGAGATCAGACATCAAGTTGCCGCCCGGAAGGAGATCCGTGATGTCCACTAAAAAAGTAACGATTCAGGTTACCGGCTCGGGCATCCTGCAGGACGACGTCATCATGCTCGGTGAAGGGCTGCTCAAGGCGCTTAAAATCCCTTCGGGAAGGCCGCTTCAGCTGCAATTCGGCTCTTTCCGCCGTGAAGTTACTGTCATCCCTGTTCCCAGGTATGACGGTCTGCGCATCAATCAGACGGTAGCCAGCAAGACCGGCCTTGTTTCCCGTTCGGTCCTGAGCATATCTTATCGTTCAACCAGCCGTACTTTGCGTCTTGGACCCTACATCAGTGTATTGGTCAGCCAGGATTACCCCGATCAGCCCGATCGGCCCTTTGGCTCCATCACGATGTTCTGTCAAGAACTGGTGAACGCCTGCCGGAAGAAGGGCGCCTATGTATCCTTTTTCACACCGGAGGATATTGGAGCGGTAACGGGTTATATGAAAGGCTGGGTGTATGATGACGGCTGGAAAAAGACCGTTCTGCCTATAGCAGACGTCGTCAATAACCGGCTGACGTCCCGTAAGCTTGAGAACAAACCTAGCGTACAGCATTTTATGAAAGAAGTAAAATCGCTCTACGGTACACAAACCTTCAACGAAAAGTTTCTGGACAAAAATGAAGTATTCGATGCCTTGAAGTCCATTTCAACACTGAAGAGGGTACTACCCGAATCCCATTTGCTCAAAGCTTCCGCCACACTCAAAACGATGTGCAATCGATATCCGGTTGTCTTTCTGAAGCCTGTTCGCGGGTCGCTTGGCAAAGGTATCATCCGGGTCTCTCGTCAAAGCGACGGCAGCTTCCTCACCCTCGCTACAAGCGTTGGGGGGACCCGAAAACAAACGTATGCTTCTCTGGATAAACTGTATGCCAGTCTGTCTGGGAAAATGAAAACAACGCGCTACCAGATCCAACAGGGTCTTTCCCTGATTGATAACAGCGGCAGACCCGTAGACTTCCGTGCGCTTGTGCAAAAAAACCGTACGGGCAAATGGAGTGTCACTTCCATCGTCGCACGTATTGCAGGCGGCAGTCACTATGTATCCAACCTGGCACGAGGTGGAAGTCTCAGCACCGTCAAGGAAGCTGTAGCCAAAACCCAATTATCCTCATCAGCCAAAGCTTCTGCGTATGCAGGATTGCATACGGCGGCGCTGGATATCGCCAAAGGCATTGAAGGTGCCATCCCCGCCCATTTCGGTGAACTCGGCATCGACCTTGCCTTGGACACCAGCGGAAGGGTCTGGCTGCTTGAAGTAAACTCCAAACCATCCAAGAACGATAATACGCCACTTAGCGAGAGCAAAATCCGGCCTTCGGTCAAAGCGATGCTGGAATACTCCACCTATCTGGCCGGATTCTGAAGAGTCATCCATTAGAGGAGGTGCAGCGGCATGTTCCTGCAACATCAGACAAACACACTAGCCATCCTGGTTCGGGCAACAGAAGGCTCGCCTCCTTTCGTGGATGAACTCTTCTGTCGTCGTCTCAGTTTGGAAAGCGACCGTTACGGCCTAAATATCATTGTGCTGGCCGTAGCGAATAACCCCAGCGTATCTCGGCTCACACAGGGCTATGTATTTGACAGAGGAGAATGGAACATCGTGCCTCTTCCTGCTGTGGACCTAATCATGGACCGCTGTCTGCTCCCACTTCCCAGAACATTCAAACAGCAGCTTCAGCAGCTAGTTTCCTCAGGCAACGGACACCACGGTCGTTACTGGTCTGCTTCCTTGCCTGGTAAATGGAAGGTATATCGCGCCTTGTCTACTGATATAAGACTGCGTGCTCTTCTTGCGCCTACGACACTTCTTCAGTCGGATACCCGATGGGAGAAATGGCTGGAGCGCTGGCCGAAAGGCATTTTCTTCAAACCTGTATCGGGCACCCATGGTAAAGATACGTTTCGCCTTTATCGCGAAGATCACCACACCTCCTGGATTATGGAGGGCAGAAATACTCGCAATGAATTGATTCACCGTACATTTGAGCATCGCCAGGATGTCTCTGCCTGGCTGGATTCACACAAGGCCGGTAAAAAGATGATCTTACAGCCGTACCTGGAACTGAGTCATCACGGACGACCATTCGACATTAGGGCCTTGATGCAAAAAAATGGGCAAGGACGCTGGTCTCTAACCGGATGTATGGTACGGGAAGGGCCGGCTGGCTCACTCACTTCCAATTTGCATGGAGGGGGAAAGGCGTACCCTGTGCATCCTTATCTGCTGGAACGATATGGGAGCAAGCAAACCAGCACTCTACTGGAGAAGATCAGGCAGGCTGCTGCCCGCATCCCTACCCTGTTGGAAAGCCAATTTGGCAGACTGGCCGAACTGGGTCTTGATTTCGGAGCAGATGTTCAGGGTCGCCTCTGGCTGATCGAAGTGAATTCGAGACCGGGACGTTCCTCATTCGCAGAGGCGGGTGACCCCCGTATGCACAGTCTGACCTACACCCAGCCGCTTGCCTATGCCCGTTATTTGCTGCAACAACATGTTCTCACGGACGTGAAGCGTCCAATGAAAATGCCGAATACATCCAGCACAGCTGGCCTGAAACCCATCCCGATTCACGGCGGTTGAGGCACGCAGCGCCCCGCTGCCATGGAGCCGAAGGATCTTTTCAGGATAGGAGGATAAATCATGAGTTTGACCTTTTGCAATCTGCATTTCACACAGCAACCGGATAAAGTGGTTTATGTATCCAACGCATTAATGAAAAGCCTAAATCTAACCGGCAAAAAAACGATTCATCTGCGGTTTGGCCGTGACCGGGTGCCCGCAACCATCAAACCGATCAAAAAGGCTGGCAAACATCTCTATCTCGCTTCTGGCATACGCAATCTGATGAACGTTCCGAAACGGGGCAGCATCTACCTCCGCAACTTGCAGAACGATGAAGTCCAGTTGGGTCCACTGATCGGGGTGCTGTCTGACGGACCTTCGTCTGGCTCCAATCCGTTTGGTTCCCGTACCGGTTTTATCAAACAACTGCTCCGCGAAGGAAGCCGTAAATCCTATATTTATGCGTTCACTCCAAGAGATATCAACTGGCAGAACGAAACGGTGTCCGGTTTTTTCCTTAATGACAATGGAAGCTTCAGTCGGAAAACGGTACCTCTTCCAGACGTCGTGTATAACCGATTACCCAGCCGTCGCTCTGACTTCTCACCAGCGATCAATCAGCTTCGGGAGCGATTCGTTCGGCGCAAAATTCCTTTCTTCAATTGGAGTTTCTTCAACAAGTCGGATATTTATAAACTGCTGGAGAACGACCCGGCAGCAGGACGCTATATACCTGAGTCCATCACCAACCCGACGGTAGAGCAAATGAAAGAAATGCTGGAACGCCATCAGTTTGTCTATTACAAACCAACAGCGGGAAGTCTGGGCAACGGTATCTATCGATTGACCTACTCTCCCAAACGTGGATATTTTGCCCGATATCGCAAAAAAAGCGGCAACGCACTTCTGCGCTTCGGCTCATTTAACAGCCTGATGCGCATGCTTCAAGGCAGACATGGCAAACAACTTCGCGGTTATGTTGTTCAACAAGGCATCCGGCTTATTGAGATTGACGAATGCCCCATTGATTTTCGTTTTCACATGCACAAGAATGGCAACAATCAATGGGTCGTCGTTGGAATCGGCGCCAAAAAAGCTGGTCGCGGCAGTGTAACCACACATATCAAAAACGGCGGCTCCCTGATGACACCTGAGCAGGCACTCAAACGAAACTTTGGTGACCGCTCTGGAGAAGTGCTTCAGCATGCCAAATCTGTCGCTATTACACTGGCCCAGGCGATTGAAACCCAGCACCAGCATCTGATTGGTGAGATTGGCTTTGATCTGGGCATTGATCAGGAGGAACATGTATGGATGTTCGAAGCGAACGCCAAACCCGGCCGCTCCATTTTCCGTCACCCTTCGCTGCGGCTGGAAGGAAAATCATCGGTGGAGCACATCCTGGAACATTGCCTGTATTTGAGCAAATTCCGGAAGAAAGACGGCATTTGATGAGCTTGCAGGATGATTTTAGACCCGTTATTGCTATCCTGACCATGCATGATGATCAACGGATGTTCAGAGGAAACCATCAAAACTTCCTGGATATTGTGCAGACGGGCGAAAATATGGGATATGTGGTGTACGTCGTGACTGTAAGAGATTTAAACGTGAGCGGCCCCACCGTAAAAGGATACACGTACAACAATGGGAGTGGGAGATGGACTTCACAGTCCTTCCCCCTTCCCCATGTACTCTACAATCGGATTCCCAACCGGGAAGATGAACGCAAATCTTCAGTACAGCGAAAAATTGAAGAATGCATGCATTCTGGAATCGAACTGTATAACCCGTTTTTTTTCAATAAATGGAATCTGTTCGAATGGCTTAAGAAATCCAAATCCACCCAGCAGCTGGTCCCCCATACTCGCCGGATGCGAACAGCAACTGCTCTCGGGACGGTGCTGCGATCACATCCCTACCTATATCTGAAACCAGAGAGCGGCAAGGCCGGCAAAGGCATCATGATGCTCAAGTTCCAGGAAAAAGAACGTCTTCCTTACCGACTTAAAATACAGAGTACCCGAAAAAGCACCACGTACAAAGCAGCAACCCTTTCCAAGTTATGGGCAAGAATTCGCAAGGAGACCGGTCACACGCCCTATATCATGCAACAGGGTATTGAGCTGGCGTCATCTCACAAGCGCCCATTCGATCTCAGGGTACTCGTGCAGAAAAACGGCAAGGGACAGTGGAGCGTAACCGGTGTTGGCGCCCGTCTCGCTGGCTACCGAAGCATTACCACCCACGTTCCGCGTGGAGGTACGGTGGAGGACCCGGAGAAGCTGCTCACCGATCTCTTCGGGGAAGAAATGTCGAATACACTGATGAAGCGGGTGAAGTCCACTTCATTGTTGATCGCGAGACAAGTGGAACGAGGCTCAGGGCATACGCTCGGTGAGATGTCCATGGACCTGGGCGTTGACGATCTGGGCGAGATCTGGTTCTTTGAAGCGAATGCAAAGCCGATGAAGTTCGATGAACCGCAGATTCGGCGGAAGTCACTGGAACGTATTTTTCAGTACAGCGCCTACCTTGCCCGTCAGTCCAAACGATGATGAACAGGAATAACAGCAAAAGAAGGTGATTGTTTGTGTCCTCACCTGTTCTGGGCATTATGACGTTGTACTTAAATGAACATCGCGCTCTGGAAGAACGGAGCATATACCGCAGAATGATCCTTGAAGGGCGCAAGCGGGGACTCGATATATATGTGTTCACACCTGCCGATGTACATCCAGGAGGCAAACAGATTGAGGCCATGGTCTTTCATTCGGGAAAAGGCTGGTCCCGGGAATGGCGTTCATTCCCGGATATCATCTTCGACCGCTGCCGCATACAGCGCAATCGCAGATTCCAGCAGCTGCTTGCCTTTCGGCAAAGGTATGGTCACTTGCTCTTTCTCAACCGCCCATTGCGTAATAAGTGGACCATCCATCAGACACTCTCGGCGAAATCAGCCTTTCGTGAGCATTTGCCCGACACTTTTCTGTATCAGGATATGTCCGACGTCAATCGAATGCTGAAGGCCTCCTCCCTGCTCTACCTGAAGCCCATTAATGGAACCGGAGGGCGCGGAATTCTCCGCATCGAACGCAGTGGCAGCGAGGCCAATACAGTTCTCGTACAGGGACGGGACCAGAAGCGGCGGATCATCACCCCGCGTAAAGTCCATCTGTCACGCTTGGGTTCACTTCTCCAGAACTGGAATATGAAAGACAAATATCTGGTTCAACAGGGGATTCAACTCCAGCTTCCGAATGGCCGTGTTCATGATTATCGAATGCTGGTCCAGAAGAACGGCGAAGGACAGTGGGAATTGACCGGATGTGCCGGACGGATGGGTGCGGAGAAAAGTGTTACCTCTAATCTGCATGGTGGTGGTCAGGCCATAGCGATGCACAAACTGATGAAACAATGGATCACGGATGAGAAGCAGCGAACAGAAATTTACGCAACGGCCGAGAAATTCGGGATTGATGTAGCTACGTTTCTGGAAAACACCTATGGCAACTTGTGTGAATTGGCTCTCGATTTGGCGATTGACAAGAGCGGGCACATCTATCTGCTTGAAGTGAATCCGAAGCCTGCGCGTGAGGTGTTTGCCCGCATTGGTGAGAATGATATCTATTCCAAAGCGATCACCCAACCATTGGAGTACGCCTTGTGGGTGTACCGCAATCATGCAAATACAATTCGTCCCCCTCGGGGGGTGAAGGTAACTAAACCGGTCAAACGCGTAAAAGGTAAATCCGCCACCCTCAAAAGAACCAGAGGATCCCGGTGATGACCGTCAGACTTCATTGGTAGTGAACCAAATCCTCCTTGAACTAAAAAACCGACCACTCCAATGTCCGAATGGACTAGGGGTGGTCGGTTTTTTGGGTTTTGTTCTACTCGGCTTCCCGATACAAACGAAGCAGTTCCGTAAAATCAGAGATCAGTACATCTGATCCTGCCAGTTCTTCGTCCCGTCCGAACCCTGCATAGGCACAGCCGATAACGGTCTGGTTATTCATTTTGCCTGCCTCCACATCCGAAGAGCGATCCCCTACCATCCATGCATCCTGAATCCGATGCTTCTCAAGCAGGATCTGAACCAAGTTAACTTTGGAAGCGGTCTTGTACTGTCCAGCACTATACACGCCTTCAAAGAGCGGCATGATCTCATGGGCAAAGGCCACGCCTTTGACATAGTCCTCCAGCCCGTTGCTGGCGACAAACAACCGCACACCCTGTTCTTTCAACGCTTTCAGCGTCTCTTTTACTTGTGGGTACAGCTGCGAGCTTCCCCCATCCAACCCTTCAATCTCCAACTGAAGCAGCAATTCGTCTGCACGTCGATGGGCCGCAACTGAAGCTTCGGGCATAACCACTTTCCATATATCCTCTAGCAACATCCCCAGGCTTCCCAGCATTCGTTCTTCAGGAGGAGTCTCTCCCTCAAAATGCCCTTCGGCCCGCAATGTATCAAACAGCTGATGATAGGCTGGCAACAACAGAGTTTCCGTCTGAAACAAAGTACCATCCATATCAAAAATCATTGCTTCCGGTTTACGCAATACCGTCTCTTTTGTCATGTCCAATGTTCCTTTCGGATTGGGATATGTATTCGGAATCGTTCCCCTTCCATGATAAACATAAACGTTTGGCAGTGTAAACCGCGCAATGTAAAACATCTGTATCGTCAACGCCATACAATATCCACAAACATTATACATAAATCATTCAAACTATGTACATTAATAATTTCTTTAAGTATAATACTGAAAAAATAGTTCTTTAGACACCACACCTAAAGAACTAAAAAAATCTATCATTCAAGTTTATTCGACAAATACATATACCCCAAGGAGAGGCATAACAAACATGAAAAAGCACAGGACCTTCAAAATTTTTTATAAGATTGGTTTGGGCTATTTGCTCGTACTCGCGGTGCTCGCTGGCTCTATTTTATTGATTCAAAACAGTATCAGCCAGTTGCAACGAGAACTGGACTTTCTGGTGGATCACGATATGAAGGTACATGATCTAACCTATGAGATTGAAAATATTATGGTGAACATGGAGACAGGACAACGAGGTTATGTAATTACAGGACAAGAAAACTACCTGGACCCTTATAACACAGGCGTTCAACAGAAGAATATACTCAAGGATCAGCTTGCGGTGCTTGTCTCGGATAACCCGGCACAGCAGGCACTTCTTGAAGAAATCTCAGCTAAAATGGATGACTGGATTCAAATCGCTGGCGAACCGGTTATTGCGCTTCGAAAAGCGAATGATATGGCGGCGATAAGGCAATTTTTTGTGGAGGACCCCGGCAAGAAGGATATGGATGAGATTCGCGGTTTATTGAATACATTTCGCACCAATGAGCTGGCGTTGACTGAAAATCGCACCGAAGCGCTGAAGCAAAAGAACAAAATTTTGAATTGGGAGCTTTACGGAGCGCTTATCGTTGTGGCCTTGATCTCGATCTTTGCAGCCTTGATTCTATCCCGTTCCATTGTAAAAAACATCCGAACAGTAATCCGCGCGCTGAATGACATCGGCTCCTCCAATGGCGATCTGACACTGCGCATTGCCACGCCGATGAAGGATGAAACGCGGGAACTTGCGGAGGCAGCCAATACGATGCTCCTTGGTTTGCAGCAGATGATGCTGGACGTCCAAAGCAACGCTACCACCCTGAACGCCGCATCTGACCGGCTGGATAAAGGCGTGTCCGACAGTCATCTGGCTGGAAAAGAGGTTGCCGCAGCCATGGAACGTGTGGCCGAAGGCGCAGATGAGCAAGTTGCACTTACACAGACGATGGTTGCCGCCATGGAACAATCCCTGACCGGACTCAACCGGGTTGCTGGCTCCGCATCGGAGGCTGCTGAACGCGCTGTACGCACAGAGTCCATTGCAGTCGATGGACAGCAGCGAATTAATAATGCGGTTGGCAAAATGGGGACCATCGAACAATCCTTCCTGTCTGTTCAGGGAGCCATTCATGAAATATCCAAAATGTCCGATCAGGTCATCAACATTGCCGATTCCATGTCAGGCATTGCAAGACAAACGAATCTACTCGCGCTCAATGCCGGAATTGAAGCGGCGCGTGCAGGGGAGAATGGACGCGGATTCGCTGTAGTCGCTGGCGAAATTCGGAATCTGGCAGATCAAAGCGCCACCTCTGCCAAAGAAATTACAAGCATTCTGGAGACGGTCGTAGCTGGTATACAGAGCACCGTTCATGAAGTCGAAGGCAGTACACAGCATGTCAGCGAAGGCTTACAGACGATTGAAGACGCGGGCCAAGCCTTTGCGAATATTACGCAGCACATTCAAGACCTCAGCGCTGAGATGCTGGATGTATCCGCTGTGGTTGAAGAGCTCACCACAGGCAGCGAAGCAGTAATGACATCCATTAACGAAGTATCAGCCGTTGTAGAGGACACCGCATCTGCCACGGAGGAAGTATCGGCTATGACCGAGGAGCAGCTTGCGTCGTTACAGGAAATGGCGGATACGTCCAAGCAATTGAACGAAATGTCAGATGCGCTTGATCAATTGGTTAACCGATTCAAGCTGTCCTGACCCTATTGATCAGTCCCAGATAACACAAAGAAGCAGATCCTACTCTATAGGGATCTGCTTCTTTTTTCAAAATGAAAGAACATTTAACACGAATCCTTTTCTAGCTCAGTACCTTTTTCGATCAGGATTGATCCGGATTACGCAGCGCTTCAAGGACAAGCTGTGCATGATAGCCATCGTTGAAATCGTATATTTTGGCAGGTTGGCCTTGAATACGGGCAATGACGTGTTTAAGTACAGGCAGCTGGCTTAAGGATTCATCCACTTCGACGGGAACAAGCGGCTCTCCGATGCGCCCACTCCATAGTTGGTCCCAGTTTTCCAAGGCAATCGTTCCTTCTGTACCGTAAACCACCATGGATACACGCTCTTCACCTGCAAAATGAGCAATCCCATTTAATTGAATTCGGGTTCCATCCTCTAGCTCCATCGCGGCCTGAACTTCATGTTCACATTCACCTGTATTTTGAGGAAATTGAACCTGACTGTTAATCACACGGATAGCACCAAACACATTTTGGATCATATGAATCCAGTGGATTCCCACTTCAAGAATGAATCCGCCCTGCTCGCGGCTGGTAATCCAGGCATTTTGCTGCCACGCTCGTGGCCACTGAGGGAATTGCAGAATCAGATCGATTTTGCGAATCTCACCAATCGTTTCCTGACGAATCAGCTCTTGCAATTTCACTACTGATGGTTCATGCGGCATGGAGAAATGAATTGCATGTACTACACCAGCCTTCTCGGCTGCCTCGAGCATTGCTCTAGCTTCCTCCACGCTATTGGCCAATGGCTTCTCACAGAATACATGAATCTTGCGCTTTAATGCCCCCATAACGACTGGATAATGATATTTAGGTGGAACTGCTATGTACAGCAGATCAACCGGATGTGTGTCGAGCAATTGCTTGAAATCCATATACGTCTTCGTCTCCGGATGCGAGGAAGCAAACGATGTCAAATTTTCCTCACTGGAATCGCACACTGCTACAATCTCTACTTTTTCGGATAGTTCTGCCTCTGTTGCCTGATGTATCATATGTATTCCCATTTTGCCCAGACCAATTACGGCCATTTTTATCGTTGTCATTTAACTCACTCCCATCGAATTTCAGTATAACAGAAAGCATAATATTGCCAATCCTTGCACGGGACGAAATGGAAAGCATACGCTTCTAATTTGATCTACACAAAAAAATACATCATATTATATATTATTTTACATTTAATTCTATAAATCTTGTTTATAGGTAATTCGTTGCAGGAATATATAACCAATTTATTTTCTCATATGGGACAAGACATTAAGCGTTTCCAACCTAAGAATCAGGAACTTATACTCATAAAAGCGGTTGACAAAAAACCACAAAAAAAGCTACTCTTCCTATTAACAAGGATTTATTTCCTTTTACAACCTTAGACAACGACATACACTCCAAAAATGGAACTTGACCTGTGGGTCCAAAAACCTATTTTGTGAAGCGAGGTGTCCCGCATGAGAACAGTTGCGGACTATTTGGCAGAAGCTCTGCGTAATTTAGGCGTTACTCATGTCTTTGGTATTATCGGAAAATCCATCTGTCCTGCTGTCCTGAAAATGGTCGATTACGGTTTGGAATTCATTCCAGGTCGCCATGAATCCAGTTCAGGCTTTGCCGCATCGGGCTATGCCCTCCAAACAGGGAAACTGGGTGTGGCCTTCGCCACTTCTGGTCCGGGCGGAACCAACTTGCTCACCGCTGCAGCCCATGCCAAGGCCAATAATTTGCCCGTCCTGTTTATTACGGGTCATCAATCCATTCAGGAATTGGGGCTTCCGCAATGTCAGGACTCTTCTTCCTACTTGGCTGATCTGGCGGAGATGTTCCGTCCTGCCACGCTATTCAGCAAACTGGTGGAGCGTGGTGATCATTTCAGCACCATATTGAATCACGCCCTTTCCATTGCACTCGGTCCCAACAAAGGGCCCGTCCATCTCTGTCTTCCTTTTGATGTACAAACCGAACAGCTTGCTGACTTTCGGGTTGTCATCCCGGAGCCAGAACCCCTGATTAGCGTATCCAACTTGAATCGTATCCTCCCCTTACTTCAACAGTCCAGTCATCCTTTAATTATTGCAGGCAAAGGCGTCAGCCGCGCCAGAGCCCATGATGAATTGCTCCATTTTGCCGAACATTTCAATATTCCTGTCATTACTTCTCCTGGCGGAAAAGGTGCCATTGCTTGGGATCATCCCCTATATCATGGGCCCTGCGGTGTTGGTGGCTTCCCTCATGCAGATGAACTACTGAATCAAAGTGATCTCTATATCGTACTCGGTTCACGTCTAAGTGATATGACGATCTGTAATTTGAAGCCTGAGAACCATCCTGCACATCTGATTCAATTCGACGCTGATCCTACATTCGTTGGTAAAATACTTAACGCTCAAACCTTACATATCACCGGAGACTTGAAGGACAACCTGCAGTTTTTGCTCGGTACACTGACAGAACAACCTATTGTTCCAAAAGAAACGACAACTGTAGATTACACCGTACCTCTCCCGGATCTGCCGAACCTGTCCCTGGCATCCGTGCTGGAAGAAATGAGTGAACTGCTTCCATATGATCATAAGCTGTTTGTAGATGATGGTAGTCATGGTTTTCATGCCGTTCAACGATATAAAGTCAAGAAACCCGGCAGCTTTGTGTTTGACGCCTACTTTGCCTGCATGGGTAATGCCATCGGCATGGCTATTGGGGCCAAGACTGCCGCACCGGAAGAAACCATCGTATGCATTACAGGTGACGGATGCTTCATGATGCTTGGAACCGAGATTAACACTGCTGTATGCAACAATCTGCATGTCATCTTCATCGTCGTGAACAATAAACAGCTGGATATGGCACTGAAAGGCATGGAAAAAACAACAGGCCGGATCGATGGCACCTTGTACGAGGTTCCCGTGGATGCGGCAAAGTTTGCGGAGTCTCTCGGCGCTGTTGCTTTCCGGGCGGAAACACGGGCCGAATTCACATCTGCTCTACAGACCGCGCAGCAGCTGAACCAAGTTACTGTAATTGAGCTTCTTACCGATCGCGACGAGATTCCACCCACGGCTCACCGTACCGTGACTTTGAATTAGGAGGAACATAGGCATGAGTGAACAAGTAACTCAAGGATTGGAGCGTTTTGCAAAGCTTTCGGGTGAATATGGTGCAAAAGCATTGGCACCCATTAAGGATCAGTTCCCTGAGCTCGCCGAGTTTATTATGGGAACGGCTTACGGTGATATTTTTCAACGTACCACCATTACCGATCAATGGAAGGAAGTTGCGATTATCTCCTCACTGATCTCACAAGGGCAGTATGAGCAGTTGGGGGTTCATTATACGATGGCGCTAAGTGTCGGTGTAACTGTAGATCAGCTCAAAGGAATTTTGCTGCATCTGGCACCTTGTGTTGGAGCACCGCGGATCATCAGTGCTTTTAATATATTGCTCGCTACACTGGATGAAATCCAATAATTCACTCTTCTACATTTTTATACACGATTCGACTTTTTTATTGATCTTATTACATCTCTACCTTTATAATATGGTTAAATTATCCTTCGAATCCGCCTACATCTCAGAAGCATTCAGCGAGGGCCTCAAGGCCTATGTCTTGGTGAGCGGGATAGCCTTAACTCATTTAAAGGAGAGATAACAATCATGGGAAGTTTTATACTGAATACTGACGTTCCGAACAAGGTGTTGAACATTGAACTGGAGGGCTCTTTCTCTCAAGAAGACGGTTTACGTTCCATCTCGGCATATCAGGACACGATCGCTCCGATTAACACCAAGGAGTATGAGTTGAATATTGATTGCAAAAAGTTGAATGTTACCGCTCCGGAAATTGTGCCTCTTCTCGAGGGCTGCCTGCAGATGTTCAAAAAAGATGAATATAAAAAAGTGGTGTTGACGCTTGAGAATAATGCCATTCTGAAAATGCAGCTGTCCCGTCTTGGACGGTCTGTCGGACTGGAAAATCTTGAGATCATCTCCACGGTTACGACCTAATAAACCAGGCGGACAAGCTGAGGGTTCACCCATCCGCTCAGAAGGAGAATGAAGATGGCTGGAATTCGTATTGTAGATATCGATATCTATCATCCAACGAACAAGGTGGGCAATGACTTTTATATTGAACATTTTGATGCAAGAGGTGTAGATATTCGGGGATTGTTAAAGGCACTTGGGCGTGATACACGTTACAAAATTGACAACGATGATGAAAACTCACTAAGCATGGCCTTTGAGGCCGCCAGTAATTTGCTCGAAAAGACCGGACTCACCGGTGCCGATATCGATCTGATTGCTTATGCAAGTCAAACGCCGGAATACATCTTTCCTACGAATTCCTTAATGATTCATCGCCTGATTAACGGGGCATCCCATACGATCTGCATTGATAGCAATGCCAACTGTGCGGGCATGACCGCAGCCTTTGAACAAGTTAGCCGTCAGATGATGAGCAATCCCAGAATTCGTCGTGCTTTGATTATTGGCTCGGATTACGTGGCTCCTCACGCCAGTCCGGATGATCCTGTATACTTCGCGAACTTTGGGGACGCAGCAGCAGCTGTCATTGTTGAGCGGAATGAGCAGGCTGTCGGTTTTATTGACTCGATCTATCAGACCGATACCTGTGTGTACGGCAATTCTCTTTTCCCGGCACAAGGTCTTGCAAAACTGGGCCAAACCGGTGTTGACGCAGGAGCCTTCCATGTCAAATTCATACCGTTTGATGATTCCATCTGTGTAGGTGCAGCCTCTGAATCGATTCGAACTTTGCTGAGTCGTAACGAGATAGGAGCCGACGAGATCAAAGCCGCTTGTTTCTCCCAATTATCTATTGGCAATATACGTGCTGTATCCGAAAACATTGGCATTGGCGAAGATATTGCCGTCTACATCGGAGACGAGTTCGGGTACACCTCAACCAGCAGTCCGTTTATTGCATTACATCGAGCCATTACATCCGGCCAAATTCAGCGTGGTGATAAAGTGCTGTTCTGGACAGTCGGAGCTGGGTGGCAAAATGTTGCCATGGTCGTTGAATACTGAGAGCTTGACACGGAATTCCAAAAAGCAGGGCAGCCTTTTTTAACAAAAAAAGGATGGTCCTGCTTTTTTATTATTTTATATTTGAATGATAACTTACATTGGATAACATTCCATCCCCATTACTTCAAAACCAACGAGGAGCATGCTCTAAACGTTCCTTTCATCGCAAAAACCGCTCCCTTTGCAGAGAACGGCAATGAGAATGATATGTTGTCCTCATCAGAAAATCTTCTTTGTCTCCCGATCATCCTTAAGAATCTCGACTGCCTCACGAAAACGCAAGGAATGCACAATCTCCCGTTCCCTCAGAAACTTGAGACTGTCCTGTAGATCCACGTCATCCGTCAGATCGATCAACCACTGATATGTAGCCCGAGCCTTCTCTTCCGCTGCAATATCCTCGTACAAATCTGCGATTGGATCCCCTTTCGAAGCAATGTAGGCTGCTGTAAATGGTACACCGGAAGAATTCGTATAGAACAAAGCAGAATCACGCTGTGCATAGTTCGGCCCAAGCCCCGCTGCTTCCAGTTGCTCCACAGTCGCATCCTTTGTCAGCTTGTAGATCATTGTTGCAATCATCTCAAGATGAGCAAATTCCTCCGTCCCTATATCATTCAACAGCCCGATAATCTTGTCCGGAATTGTATACCGCTGGTTCAGATACCGCAGGGCAGCCGCCAGTTCTCCGTCTGCGCCTCCATACTGTTCAGCCAGCAATTTCGCCATATGAGGATCACATTTGCTAACCCGAACGGGATATTGCAATTTTTTCTCATACACCCACATGCAGACGCCTCCTCTTTTAAATCAAATCCTACCTGTTACGATCCCTCGAGTTCCCGGCCTGGAACGACTGCAAGGAAACCCGAGGATGTTATCTCACACTTGCCAAGGCCATGGTGTCTGGGACCATTCCCACGGATATTTGGAGAAAGCATGCCCAAAGTTCATCAGCGGTCCGTACAATTGCTGAAACTCATGTGCCACTCTCATCCGCTCCTGGCTGAATTTGTTGTATTGCTCGATGCTTTGATAGTCGCCCGGGTGGGTATCCAGATACAGATTCAGCTCAACCAATACAAAATCCAGGGCCTGAAGTTCCTCCAGCAGCTCATAGTATTTTGCATCACAGGCTTTGGGTGCTTCAGGTTCCATCTGCTTCCACCTTCCTTCCCTTCGAGCTCGCAGGTGTATAAGGACTGTATAAAGCAGGCCACAACGTTCCAATTCTTAAAGCTTCTGCGGGACTGTACTGCGGCCAGCCCATCGGCTGAAATGGGATAAACAATTGCGGAGGAACCAGGTACGTCCGAATCGTCTTCGGTGGACATGGATCAAACGGCCCCACAAAAGGGGCGTAAGCACGAAGCTGCGGATCTGACACAGAACAACGCCTCCTTCATCACTGATTTGGTACATTCGACATCCCTACATTACAAGCTTTCATTTCCCGTCTCTATAACCATATGTCGCTGTCCCCCAAGTTAATCCCATATTTAGCGGAACGCAAAAAAAGACCTTCGAACAACTTCCCCCGCTGGGCAGTGTCCAAAGGTCACTTCATTTGATATGGCGGCATAAGCATCAATGATTATTTCATCAATACTCAGTCCCTGTTACGTTCACGATCATCATCCTGCATCGAACCTGGTTCCTTTTCTATTTCCACCTTATCTTCTTCAGGATCGGGTCGCTTATATACCTTCACACGGGTAATTCGGAGACGGGTGGATTCTTCCACTTCAAAGACATAACCGTTTTGCTCCCGTGTTTTACCTTTGACCGCGCTGCCTTCCAATTCCTTGAATAGCCAGCCGCCAATCGTATCGACTTCCTCATCCTCAATGACAGCTCCTGTCCATTCATGGACCTCTTCAATCAGGGAACGACCATCGATGGAAAAGGCTTCTCCACTGCGCTCCATATGCGGACGTTCGTCTTCGAACTCATCATATAGATCACCAACGATCTCTTCCAAAATCTCTTCAGCAGTCAGCAAGCCGGCTGTACCGCCATATTCGTCGACCACCAGCGTCATCTGGGAGTGCTTTTTCTGCATCAAACGAAGTACATGACTGATCTCCATCGATTCAGGAACATTCAGAATTGGTCGAACAAGCGCAGCCAGATCATGCTGCTGGGCTGGTTCAGCGAGAAGCAGATCGGTAATGTGGATAAATCCGATAATCTCATCCTTATCCTCAACAGCTACAGGGTAACGGGAATGCTTCGTTGCATTAATGATTTTCAGGTTTTCTTCCAGCGACATATGAGTGTACAGACAGTCCATATCCGTACGTGGCAGCATAATTTCGCGTGCCAGCATATCGGAGAAATCAAAGATGTTATCCATCAGTTTGATTTCATCCTTGTCGATAACACCACTCTTCGCACTTTGCTTCATCAAGATGCGAAGCTCATCTTCCGAATGGGCCTCCCCTTCGCTGGCGGGTTCAATGCCCGCCAAACGCAGCAGTGCATTGGCTGATACGTTCAGTACCCAGATGAATGGGAAGAAAATTTTATAAAATAACAGCAACGGTGCGGATAGCAACAAAGCCACTCCGTCTGTTTTTTGAATCGCCAGAGATTTGGGCGCAAGCTCACCCAGCACAATGTGCAAAAACGTAATAATACAGAAACCAATGATGACCGATACCGTGGATATAAGTCCTGTATCCGCTACACCAAGCTTGAACATTAGAGGTTCGACCAGCAATTCGGAAATGGCCGGTTCACCTAGCCAACCAAGCCCCAGCGATGTCAGCGTGATTCCGAACTGGGTTGCCGATAGATAGGCATCCAATTTACCATTCACCTTCAGTGCATAACCAGCCAACTTATTCCCTTCACTCTGTAATTGAGTGAGGCGTGTTTGTCTAACTTTGACCAGAGAAAATTCCGCTGCGACAAATACACCATTCAAAAATACGAGCAGAAACACACAGACCAGATTAAAAACCAACTGCCCAAGATGAAATTCGGTATGAATACCCAAGTCGAAACTCCCCTTTTCTCTCTATTTCAGGAATACACCTGGAATATCAACGTGTAATTGCTTTTCTCGATTTGAAATCCACACCTTTATAATACATATCTGCCACCAGCAGATTCGGACCGCAGCAAGAAGCAGCATCACAATGACAGTTCACTGTCTGATTCAAAGGATGTTCCGCCGACCACTCATGGAATACGTCATCCAGCTTCCGGTCACGAATGTTGCCAAACGCCGGGATGTCGGCAAAATCGGTAACATACACGTTCCCAGTGAACATGTTCACGTTAACGCGGTTACGACCATCGGGATCATTACGAACCGTCACTTTAGGCTCGCTATACAGGCGGTTGATCAGTTCGCGATCCTGCTCTGCTGCACTGCATGCGAAGAACGGAAGTGTACCAAACAGCATCCACATATCCTTGTCACGCACATCTAACAAACGATGAATTGCTGCTCTCATATGATCAAGGGAAAGCACCGGCAGCGAAGAAGCAAAATTCGAATTATACATCGGATGCACTTCATGACGGACACAGCCCATCTCACGGATCAATTGATGAATGCCCTCAAGCTTGTCATGAGTACGGAAGTTAATCATGGACTCCGCAGAGATAAACATGCCCGCTTCACTGAGTTTTTGGGAATTTTCAATCATTTTCTCATACATCTTCACCGCGACTTCCCGTTTTACAGGTCTACCACTGTTGGCAAACCCAACTTGGTGAAAGTCATCGGCATTCAGATAATTGAATGAGATATGCATAACGTCCAGATAAGGCAGAAGCTGCTCGTACCGACGGTAATCCAGCGTCAGATTGGAGTTAATCTGGGTACGAATGCCCCGTTCCTTGGCATATTTGAGGAGCGGAATGATCATCTCATCCACGGTCTTCTGGCTGAAGCTCGGCTCACCACCCGTCAGACTGATCGTCTGAAGGTGCTCAACCTCATCCAGCCTTTTAAGCATCAAAGGCAGCGGAAGCGCAGGTGCTTCGCGCATCGTTAACATATCTCCTACCGCACAATGCTCGCAGCGCATATTGCACAGATGAGTCACGGTCATTTCTACACTGGTCAGCACATGGCGTCCATATGTACGCAAAGAGCCGATCGGATCCCAAGGATCATTAGTCGGCGATAAAGGCATCGGTTCTACCGATCCTGAGTTTAGCATGGTCATTGTTCTTCACCTTATTCCTTTTATTAACCTAAAAAGTTTTATTTACAACATACCCCGTCTGCAACTTTTGGAGTTATCTTTAATCATAGCACAATTTCCTGTGCTCTGGCATGAGCATGCTCTGTCCATTACATGACAAAAAACGCCCGCGTAATATCAAGGCCTTGCTGGCCCGGATATTACGAAATGAGCGTTGACCCATTCTCCATTTGACGTCAGGATATCAAAATAATTCGCCACGCGCTGAAGCTGGCGTAGCGTCTTCCACACCCTCAACACCTGTAATCATAACAGACAACGCTGTAGACAGATCGATCTCGTAGGGTGCACTTAATGTCTGTCCGTCTGCATCCTTGAGAACACGAATACGTGGTCGTTGCGGAATGCGCGTATGGATGTCTGCAACAACCCCGACCTCCCCTGTACTCAGCGTGACGGAGATACCTAAGGGATAAATGGCTACGCAGTCACGGAACTTCTCCAGCATTCGCTGTTCATATAAAGTTCCTGAACCCGTGTATAATACTTCCACAGCTTGATGTGGCAGCAAAGCTTGTTTATATACCCGATTGGTTGTCATCGCATCATACGAATCGGCAAGAGCTAGCCATTTGGCGTACTCATGAATCTCTTTGTCTTTCAAACCAAAAGGATAGCCGCTGCCATCAATCCGTTCATGGTGTTGTAATGCGCAATGGGCAGCAAGGAGCGGTATACCCGGTTCGTCTTTGAGAATACGATGTCCATATGTAGTATGCTGCTGTATGATTTTAAATTCCTCATCGCTCAATTTGGCAGGCTTGTGCAGAATTTCTGGAGCAATCTGTGTTTTTCCAATATCATGTAACAAGGCACCCAGACCAATCTCCATTAATTGCTGGCGGGTATAACCCGATGCCACACCAAGAACCAGCGTATACACACATACATTAAGAGAATGATTATACAGGTCAAAATCACTGGCGTTCATATCCATAAGCATAATCATTGCTTCCTTCTGACTGCCGATGTCCTCCAGAATCGTATTCATTAACCCGCTAAGTGCTTTTCCGAAGTGTGGGATTCGGCTTTTGGTTTTGAGACCCGACATACTCTGAAACTGCTGTTTGATCTCAACTAACGCTCTGCGCCTGGTCTCTTCCTGCAGCATATCCGGAATGATGATATCCTCTGTTGCTGCATCCGAAATATACACATATCCAATCCCCAGGTCCTTCAGACGTCCAATCAACCGACTGGTCAGCTCCACTCCCTCACTGAGCAGAACCAAACCCTCTTCACTATAAATTCGTTTCCCCAGCTTCATGCCAGGCTGCAATAGGTTTATATGTACTAAACGCACAGCCTATCCTCTCCCGCTCCGTAGATGTAATTTCCACTAGCCGCCGCTTCAGCAGAAGGCAAGTACTTGTTAGATTTTATGCCAACGGGATCGCAGGCTGTCATCCAGCGCCCCAGGCCTTTTTAATTCCGTTTCGAGCAGGTCACGTATGAATTCAGGAAGTCGATACGATATATCCGTTCCAAGAGCAAGGGACGGATATCCCACGTTAAAGGTAAACATGTCGAGTGTTCCTACCACATATTCATGTTCATCATGAACCGGCTCGCCCTCAATATATATGGCACGGATTTTCTCATATGGAGGCGAATGGGGGTCATACTCCACATCCATACCATCCATGCACAATGTTCCTAAAATATCCCCACGAAATCCAAACCCGATAATCGGTTTACGTGAAAACTCTGAAAACAGGGACTGCTCCAGAGCCTCCCGAATCTGAATTCCATTCAAGCATATTGTACAGGCATTAATGGGAGATGGACATAGGGAATGTAACATTCCCTTCGTGATATTCCCCTGCGGAAGATTTCCAAGGAGCTGCCCGGCGTTAACAAGAGACAACTGCGCTCCAGTGAACTGCCGAACTGCCTGGGCAAGCAATGACGCAAACGGTGACTCATGATCGTAATCAATGGTCAGCGTCCTGTCCGTAATAACGGCTGTTTGGACCAGCGCACGCTCAGCTTCCGTCCGGTGTGTATCTATAGCCAGCGATACGCTTTCTTCGAGCAACATGTTCTGGACCGGAACACAGCCGCTGCTCACCAGTGTAAGTTCATTCGCTTCATATTCCCGCTCCAGTACCACCTTACCGAGCCACTGGCCAAACTTGCCTGCCGCTCCAAGCACCGTCTGACCAATGATTAATGGTTCTTCCAGTACATGATGTGTATGTCCGCCCAGAATGACATCGATGCCCTGGATCTGTTCGGCCAATCTGCGATCTGTGGAAAGCCCCAGATGAGACAAAATAACGACTACATCCACCTGAGGACGCAAAGCTTCAACTTGCTCACGCAGCGTCTCTACCGGGTCCAATACATCCCAACCCAACAATTCATAAAAAGCGGTAAAGGGTGCTGTAGCACCAAGCAAACCGATGCGAAAAGGCCCCTTCTCCAAAATGAGAGAGGATTTCATCCAGACTGGTGGCAGGCCTGTAGCCTGGTCCACAACATTTCCACATACAACAGGACACAGAAGTCCAGAGTAAGACTGCGCCAGTTGCTCGGATGTAAATGTTAGTCCTTCGTTGTTTCCGATCGTTACCGCATCATAACCGGTCAGGTTAATGACATCCACGTTGGCTGCCCCCAGGGTACCCTCCGTCTCAACTGCCATCCGGTCCATATGATCTCCGATATCCACTACCAGAAATTCTCCAGCCTGTTCCTTCTCGTATCCGATCATGGCGGCGATGGAGCTCATGGAGCCAAAATGACTATGAATGTCATTGGTGTGTAGAATCGTTAATGTTTGCGCCTTCTTGGTGCTCATCACACCGCCTCCCTCATATCGTCGATAACGTACATTCCTCTAATGGATAAGCATAACATTTTCCGCGTCGTTATGATATATTTATAGGGTTTAGAGATTAAAAAGAGGTGAGTAATTTCCATGAAATTAACAATTCAACTATTTGCAGGAATCGCTGAACGTCTGGGCACATCCCTGCTTGAATATGATTATCCCGGAACGGATCCAACTCCTATGCAATTAAAAGAAAAACTGGGCCTTGCTTACCCTGAAGCGGCTGCTCAAATACGTGTTTCTTTTCTAGCAGTAAATCAGCAGTATGCTTCTGCCGATATTATAATCAAGGCCCAGGATGAACTCGCCTTAATTCCCCCTGTATCGGGAGGAGATGGTTCCCATTTGAATGGTGACGGACATCGTTCTACCCATCCTGAGCATCGTAC
This sequence comes from Paenibacillus sp. O199, assembly GCF_001636635.1. NCBI lineage: Bacteria > Bacillati > Bacillota > Bacilli > Caryophanales > Paenibacillaceae > Paenibacillus > Paenibacillus sp. O199. The sequence continues at coordinate 357,494 of NZ_LGRP01000004.1, read as the reverse complement.
GGATGACGGATTATTCCTGATCACCCAGTCCCCGCTGTCCGTCGAAGCTACAACGGAGCTCGTCATTACGGCAAACCATGGAGCTGCCCTTACCTTTGTTGGCACCACCCGTGAAATGACCGGACAACAACGAACGGTTCATCTTGAATATGAGGCCTATGTACCTATGGCACTTTCTCAGATGGCAGCTATCGGTAGTGAAATCAATGAACGCTGGCCAGGCGTAAAATGTGCGATTAGCCATCGGATTGGGAAGGTAGACGTAGCAGAGATCAGCGTCGTTATTGCCGTTTCCTCCCCTCATCGCAGTGACTGTTATGACGCAAGCCGTTACGCGATTGAAAGACTCAAACAGAATGTACCCATCTGGAAAAAAGAAATATGGGAAGATGGTTCCGAGTGGAAAGGTCATCAACTAGGACCCTGGAACCCTACAGACAATTAAATAACTAGTCATTCGACCTGTTCGACGGGTGATGAAATTAGTAAATAAGTCGTTGTCAACCCATTTTTTTCTTGTTATTATAATCATATATGTCGATATTAGTCGAGGAAAAGGTGGTTTATACGTGAGAGTGCATGTTACTGATCTTAAAACTGGCGACCTGTTAAAAAATGATGTGTACAACAGTTCGGGTCTCCACATGCTGATGAAAGGTTCCACACTCAGCGACGATGATATTGCCAAGCTGCTGCAGCACGGAATCGATTACGCAGATGTAGAGCATACAACATCTGACCTCCACTCTGATGCACAAACCTTACCTTCCGATCAAACCCGTCTGTTAACTAACCTGTTTAACGATACGATCAAAGGTACAGAATCTCTGTTTGGACAAGCGATGGAGAAGGGTTTTATTGATGAGACTCAGGTCGATGAAATACTGATAACCCTAACGGGACAGCTTGAAAAACAAAAGGACGTTGTCTCCTTGCTGCTGATGCTTGACGGGGATAACGACTATACCTACAACCATTCCTTACAAGTCGGAATGCTCGCTTTTTATATCGCCGGCTGGATGGGCTACAATCCTGAGGAGTGTCTAACCGTGGCCAAAGCAGGATATCTTCACGATATTGGCAAGTCCAAGATTCCTTCTGAAATTTTACATAAGCCGGGCAAGTTAACGCCGGAAGAATTCGAAGAAATGAAGAAACATACGTTATATGGTTATGAGATTGTCAAAGAGTCCACTCAGGACGAGATCCTTGCAACCGTTGCCCTCCAGCATCATGAGCGCGAGGATGGAAGTGGCTACCCTTACGGACTGAAAGGTGACGAGATTCATCCATTTGCCCGTATAACGGCTGTAGCCGATGTGTACAGCGCGATGACGACTAATCGGGTGTATCAGACCAAGCAGGAATTAATCTCCGTGCTATGCGAACTGTACAGCCTCAGCTTCGGCCAGTTGAATGCTGAAGTTACGCAGGAACTCATCAAACACATGCTACCCAATTTTATTGGCAAAAGGGTTCTGCTCACGACCGGCGAAACCGGTCTGATTGTCTTGAATAACCCTGCGGATTACTTCCGCCCACTCGTTCAGACCTCTACAGCCTTCATTGATTTAGCGAAGGAAAGAGATGTAGCTATCGTTGAAATTTATATCCAGTAACCATTAGCATTTAGGTATGCGCAGCAGCAGTTAGAGTAACCCAAGCTCAAGAGAATTTCTTACACGCTTATATTATTTGACGCAAAAAAGGGGAGCCGTTAAGGCTTCCCTTTTTGTATACCGATTTGTTCATATCATATTAAATAAAGAATGCTTTAGTGATGATAACCAACAGGATGAACAGTACCAAGATCGCACCCGTGTTTGTGAACATATTGTATCCGCCTACGCCGCCTACGTTGCCCCCACAGCCATATCCTACTTCGCTCATGTGATTGCCTCCTCTTCATCAGGTATACCCTAACATATGACGTTTGCGTTGGGATGAACCGGGCGAACTGGAAACATTCAATAAATGGTTGTCTGCCTGCTTTTGCCTAAATCAATCTTCACGTATACTCCTGATCTGTTCGTTAACTTGAGGAACTGGAAGAGACCTTGATTCCCTTCTCCTTACGATACATGATGACAAGTAATCTCCAAAAGTCATAACTGCCTGTTTCGTTCATTATATATGGTTGGTAGTAATGATAAGCTTCCTCAGCCCAAGACGGACAAGCCATACTGGAAATGCTCTTCTGCTGCTGAATCCAGGCTGACTGGGATTCCAGCATCTTCTCCATCGCTGTTAATCGTGCCCTTTCCTCCGTCGTCATTGGGGTCCCCTCCTGTCCTTCAACCGTCGAACTATATTCAGATTGCAAATATATCCCTGGATCAACAACACCATTTTCACTAGCCGTGTATCCATACGAAGGGGAGCTCGTTTTGCGTACCTCATAATGCATATGCGGACCCGTGCTTTCACCCGTGCTCCCCTGGTTGCCAAGAAGCTGTCCTTGTTTCACTTGCTGTCCAACTTTCACTGCAATTCTAGAAAGGTGAGCATAACAATGCAAGTAGCCCCTATGATCCTGTACTGCAACCGTAAGCCCGTAACCGCCGAATCCTGAGCCTGTAGCACCTTCCGCAGCAAAACGTACAGTCCCGTCCATAAATGCATGTATGGGCCCATTCCATGGCTCTGTGACGAGATCGATTCCACGATGAAATGTCTGACCGCCAGAAATAGGATGAATTCGATAGCCAAATGAACTCGTAATCCGATATCCCTTAAACGGATTTATGCTCATGTATTCACATCCTTTTCTATCATTAGATGCTTAAATCTAGTAAATGGCTTGTGCTATTGATCTTATTTTATTACAAATAAACCCAGGATAGAGCATCCCAGTTCGTTTCTACTGCAATAAAAAAAGATCGAGGGATAAACTCCCTCGATCTTTCTTGATATGCTATTTAGTTCACGTGAAACTGATTCAGCACAACTTTGCCACAATCAGAATCGACGTTTCGAAACGGGTTAGGGCAGTTGGATTAACCAATTGACCCTTCCATTTCAAACTTGATCAATCTGTTCATCTCTACCGCATATTCCATCGGCAGTTCCTTCGTGAACGGTTCAATAAAGCCCATGATGATCATCTGTGTTGCTTCTGCATCGGTCAAACCACGGCTCATCAGGTAGAAGAGTTGATCCTCGGACACTTTGGATACCGTAGCTTCATGCTCAAGCATGATGTTATCATTCATGATTTCATTGTAAGGAATCGTATCGGATGTGGACTCATTATCCAGAATGAGCGTATCACATTTGATATTGGATTTTGCGCCCTCCGCTTGGCGACCAAAGGAAGCCAGACCACGGTAGGTTACTTTACCACCATGTTTACTGATCGACTTGGATACAATCGTTGATGTTGTATCTGGAGCCAAGTGAATCATTTTCGCGCCTGCATCCTGATGCTGATTTTTACCAGCTACAGCGATGGACAGAACCGAACCTTTAGCTCCGCGGCCTTTCAGTACAACTGCTGGATATTTCATCGTCAGTTTGGAACCGATGTTGCCATCGACCCATTCCATCGTTGCATTTTCTTCAGCAACCGCACGTTTCGTAACCAGGTTGTAGATGTTTGGTGCCCAGTTTTGAATCGTTGTATAACGAACACGAGCATTCTTCTTACAGATGATCTCAACAACCGCACTGTGAAGTGAGTTCGTGCTGTAGATTGGAGCTGTACAGCCCTCTACATAGTGAACGAAGCTGTCTTCGTCCGCAATGATGAGTGTACGCTCGAATTGTCCCATATTTTCGGAGTTAATCCGGAAATAGGCTTGCAGAGGCACTTCACATTTTACGCCTTTAGGCACGTAGATGAAGCTTCCTCCGGACCAAACGGCACTGTTCAATGCAGCAAATTTGTTATCTGCTGGTGGAATAACGGTTGCGAAATATTCACGCAGGATTTCCGGATGCTCTCTAAGTGCAGTATCCGTATCCATGAAGATTACGCCCTGATCTTCCAATTCTTTTTGCATGTTGTGGTATACAACCTCGGACTCATACTGAGCCGATACACCTGCGAGGAACTTTTGCTCCGCTTCAGGGATACCCAGTTTATCAAAAGTTTCCTTGATTTCGGAAGGAACTTCTTCCCATGTTTTTCCTTGCTTGTCAGAAGCACGGACATAATACTGAATTTCGTTGAAATCCAATCCGTCAAGATCTCCGCCCCATTTAGGCATCGGCATTTTTTCGAATTGTTTCAGGGATTTTAAACGGAATTCCAACATCCATTCCGGTTCGTTCTTGATTTTGGAAATCTCCGTAACGACTTCTGCAGTCAGACCTTTACCGGTTTGAAAGATGGATTTGTGCTCGTCGCGAAAACCATATTTATACTCTTCCATTTCTGGTGCTTTTTTAGCCATCTTGCTCTACCTCCCTATCGTTATTGTACATTGTCCTCTTCGTCAATTCCTTTGCGTAAAGCATTCCAGGCCAATGTGGCACATTTGATGCGTGCAGGGAACTTGTTCACACCGGATAGGGCTTCGAGATCTTCATAATCGTCGAAATCGACTTCTTCCCCTTTCATCAGTGAGGAGAAACGGTTAGCCATGTCGAGTGCCTGATCCATCGTTTTGCCTTTGACTGCCTCGGTCATCATCGATGCCGAGGACATGCTGATGGAACAACCTTCCCCCGTATACTTGGCTTCCTGAACGATTCCGTCTTTCAGCAAAAGTTGCAGTGAAATCCGGTCGCCGCACGTTGGATTGTTCAAATTCACCGTGACAGCTTCATTATCAAACGTTCCGCGGTTCCGCGGGTTTTTGTAGTGGTCCATTATGACACGCCGGTACAGATCATCAAGTTGCATCGCCAAAATACTCCTTTGTCTGGATTAAGGCGCTGACAAGCCGGTCCACATCTTGTTCGTTATTGTATAGATAGAAACTGGCACGAGCTGTTGAACTGACTTCAAGCCAGCGCATCAGCGGTTGGCAACAGTGGTGTCCAGCACGAATGGCTACGCCACTCGCATCCAGCACAGTTGCCACATCATGCGGATGTACATCACCGAGGTTAAATGTAACCACTCCGACATGACGCTTAGCTGGCCCATAAATGGTCAGTCCGTCAATCTCGGCCATACGTTCCGTTGCATAAGCTGCCAGCACACTTTCATGATGAGCAATCTCATCCATGCCAATCTGCTCCAGGAAATCGATAGCAGCGCCCAATCCAACCGCACCTGCGATAATCGGTGTTCCACCTTCGAATTTCCAAGGAAGCTCTTTCCAATTGGATTCATAGAGACCCACATCATCAATCATTTCACCGCCGAACTCAACCGGCTCCATGGACTCCAGCAGCGCCTTTTTGCCGTAAAGTGCACCGATCCCGGTTGGTCCGCACATTTTATGGCCGGATAATGCGTAGAAATCACAGTCCAGATCCTGCACATCCACCTTCATGTGCGGTGTGCTCTGTGCGCCATCCACAACGATGACAGCACCATTGCGGTGTGCAATTTCAGCAATTTGTTTTACTGGATGAACAACACCCATAACATTGGATACATACGCGATTGCTACAATTTTGGTATTGTTCGTAATCGTCTTCTCCACATCAGCCAAATCAATGTTGCCATCCGGCTGAAGGGGAATGTATTTCAATGTCGCACCCGTTTCCTTGGCTACCTGCTGCCATGGAATCAGATTGCTATGGTGTTCCATCTGCGTAATAACAATCTCATCGCCTTCTTTGCAGACTGAGCGTCCGTAGGACGAAGCCACCAAATTCAGAGCGGTCGTTGTCCCACGGGTGAAAATAATCTCCTGTGTGCGCCGTGCGTTGATAAACTTGGCAACCTTCTCACGTGCGCCTTCATAAGCATCCGTTGCACGGCTTCCAAGCGTATGAACACCACGATGCACATTGGAGTTCTCAAATTCATAATAATGTTTAATCGCTTCGATTACAGCCAGCGGCTTCTGGGAAGTCGCTGCGTTATCTAGGTATACGAGCGGGTGTCCGTTGATTTCCTGGTGGAGGATCGGGAACTGCTCGCGGATAGCAGGGTTCATTGTCCCAGTTTCCGTTCGATGAGAGACTGCAATTGGGTACGCAGTGCTTCCAGAGGAATATCCGCCACCACCGGAGCCAGGAAGCCGTAAATGATCAGGCGTTCCGCATCCGTACGGTTAATCCCGCGCGACATCAAGTAATGAATTTGCTCCACATTGACTTGACCTACAGAAGCCGCGTGACCAGCTGTTACATCATCCTCATCAATGAGAAGGATTGGGTTGGCGTCTCCACGTGCTTTCGGGCTCAGCATCAGTACTTTCTCTGTTTGCTGTCCGTCCGCTTTGGTAGCACCTTTCTCAATCTTCGTGATTCCGTTAATGATTGCAGAAGCCTCTTCACGCATAACTGCACGTGTAATCATCTGACTTGGCGTGTTTTTGCCAAAGTGACGAGCTTCTGTTGTGTAGTTCAGTTTTTGGGAACCGGAACCTACTGCGATAACTTTGGAATCGGAGCTTGAGCCGTTCCCTTTAAGAACCGTCATCGTGTTGCTTGCAGTATCACCGTTGTTCATCTCACCAACGATCCACTCAATCGAAGCGTCGTTCTCCACCACTGCACGGCGGAAAGATACGTCAGTAACACTTGTGCTCAGTTGGTGAACTGATGCGAAACGGACTTTGGCACCAGCTTTCACGAATACTTCCACAACACCGTTATGGAATACAGGTGAAGACAGTTCGCCAGATACATAGTTATCCACATAAGTAACGGAGCTGTTGGACTCAGCAACTACAAGCACATGCGGTGCAAATGTTGCAGTAGCATCATCTGTAAGCAGTACCGCTTGCAGCGGAACTTCAATCTCTACGTTTTTCGGAACATAGAGGAATACCCCACCGTTCCAAAGTGCTGCATGCAGTGCAGCAAGGGAATGCTCATCTGCTTTCACAGCCGTATTCAGATATGGTTTTACCAGATCGCTGTGTTCGCGAACCGCTGTAGCAAGATCCGTGAAGATAACTCCTTTTGCTGCAAGATCAGCAGACAACTTGGAATATACCGTACTGGAATTACGCTGGATAACCAGACTGCCTTCCGCTTGGTCCTTAACCAGATCTTTAATGGAAGCTGGTACTTCCTCAAGGGAAGCAATCGCTTCACTAGCTTTATACGTGCCGTACTCGCTGACATTCCAGCGTTCGATTTTTTGTTTTTCCAGTTTAGGAAGCGCAAGCCCACTTGCTAGCTTAAGGGCTTCGAGACGCTGCTCGGTCAACCAGCCGGGTTCATTGTTGCTTTCCGACAAGGCGCGAAGCGCTTCAGATTCAACCGGAAGAATTGTTTGTGTAGTCATTGATTATCCTCCTCCGTTTTGTCTTTACGCTTGACCTACAGTTTCGTCTGTGATTCCCAGCTCTTCCTTAACCCAGTCATATCCTTCAGCTTCCAGACGGTGAGCCAGTTCAGGTCCGCCAGACTTCACGATACGACCTTGCATCATTACGTGTACGTAGTCAGGAGTAATGTAGTTCAACAGGCGTTGGTAGTGAGTGATGATCAGGAAGCCGCGATCTTCGCTCTTCATTGCGTTTACACCGTTTGCTACGATTTTCAGAGCATCGATATCCAGACCGGAGTCGATTTCATCGAGTACTACAATTTTTGGATCAAGCAACATCATTTGCAGAATCTCGTTCCGTTTTTTCTCACCACCAGAGAAACCTTCATTCAGGTAACGGTGAGCAAACTCAGGGTTCATGTCGAGTTCTTTCATTTTACCTTCCATTTGGCGAATGAACTTGATCAGGGAGATCTCGTTACCTTCACCACGACGTGCGTTGATTGCGCTACGCAGGAAGTCAGAATTCGTTACGCCAGCAATTTCACTCGGGTATTGCATAGCCAGGAACAGACCTGCACGAGCGCGCTCGTCTACAGCCATATCCAGTACATCTTCACCATCAAGTGTAATCGTACCTTCTGTTACTTCATATTTAGGGTGCCCCATAAGTGCAGAAGCCAGTGTTGATTTACCTGTTCCGTTCGGACCCATGATTGCGTGGATTTCTCCACCTTTCATTTCCAGGTTGATGCCTTTCAGGATTTCCTTACCTTCGATCGTCGCTTTCAAACCTTCAATGACGAAATTCGTAGCCATGTGTATTGTTTCCCTCCATTGATTAAATTGATGTTTACTGTCGAAAACGAAAAAGCACCTATTAATATCTGAACAGGGCTTCCCCTGAATTTCTCCTGTACTCCAATCTCCAAAGCAAGAATCACTTTAGAATAATTCTAAACTGATTCTCAATGATTATCAAGTCATTTCCTAAGAACTCTTGTCCCTTACAGGAAACATTATTCTATCTGATTCTATAATAAAAGCCAGATTGAATCAAATGACAAAACTTCTACGTCATAAATAGACAGTGAGAAAAATCACAGGGATTCAATCTTTTATCAAATCTGATCCTCTCAATTGAAAAAGGACCTATCCATATCATGGACAAGTCCTTCCGATAAATAACATTACATTTTGAGCGTCTCGTTAATCTTCTGTACCTGTTCGTCAAAATCCGCAACGTCCACCACCGGCGTCATTTCGCGCGGCACCGGACCATTCGGAATGGAAATCCATGAACGGCATCCGTTGTATTCAGGTAATACGGGAATCTCCATCGGTTCCTTCAAACGGTACACTCGGAGTATCAATACGTGGAGTGGATCTTTGCGTTTCCACTTTAGGCGATCTTCGGCAAAATCCGCAGTCCACATATGAAAGTCAAGAAGTCGATCCAGCATCTCCTGATCTCTGATCTCCCAATCCTGTGTCACTTCAGCATATGCTGTGAGATGGATCGTCGAAGCTTCAGGCACCCATTCGGCCAATGATTCCTCAACATAGAAATGATCAGAGGACTTTATCAGTTCTTTACGCTGATGTTCATAAGTCGGATACAGATAGAACGCTGGACTTTTCAACTCAAAACGTCGGGTTTCCTCCACAATCCCGCCTTTGCGCATCACCATAACTTGGCGACCCGTTTCCAGCGCTTTGATTGCGGAGGCCCATTCTTTTAACGCTGGTATCGTTGTGCCTATCATAAAGTTCTCCTCCCGAAGTCAGTCTTGTCAGCAGTATAGACGCTCGGCGTCGTCCTGGCAACGTGAAAGATCGGTTAGAGTAACTGTATGGTTTATAAGCCAACAAACTCGGTAAGAGGATGGAATTAGCCCAAGAAAGAGCGCAGCATCCACATATGTTTCTCCAGATCAGCTTTGAAGCCTGTCAGCATATCAGATGTTGGTTGGTCTTCTGCAGCGTCTGCCACTTCAATACCTTCCTGGTACTCGTTCGACAATGTAGCAAAATCTTCGATCAGATTCTGTACCATTGTGTTGGCATCTTCGCCACCAGCTGCTTCCTGAATAGAGGAAATCTCCAGATATTCTTTCATCGTAGCCGCTGGGCTACCTTTGAGGGTAAGAATACGTTCAGCAATTTCATCCATTTGTACAGTCACTTCATTGTAGAATTCTTCGAATTTTACGTGCAGTGTGAAAAAGTTAGGTCCTTTTACATACCAGTGATAGTTATGGATTTTAACATACAGGACGTTCAGGTTTGCCACCTGACGATTAAGTACTTGTTCCACCGATTTTGCTTGATCTGTTTTGTTTTTTGTAGCCATCTTAATCCCATCCTTTTATTATAAAATTAGTCTGACATTCACTATAAGCAGGGTACCCTATTGTAAATGACAGAGATTTAACATTTCGGCACCACCAGTGGTGGGGAGCCTTGTCGGCGGTATTTCTGTCAACCGTCCGGCCTATTTGTTTTTACCCGTACACCGGAAGTTCGAAACAAGTCCAGTATGGGCTGTCTCAAAAAAAGGGTACAAAATCACAGTTATTTCCGATATACTGACATATACCAAGCAAAGAAGTGGGTTTTCCTGTTTCTTCATATATATGGAGGTGGCATTCTTGTCCCAATATCACCCTTTTACACCCCAGGATGCAATCGAACTGGCCAAAACTTTACCGGGTCCGTTTGCGGCAGATGCGAATCTGGAATGTCGTGAGATCGGTGACGGCAATCTGAATTTGGTCTTCCATATCACGGATCAGAACTCCGATAAAAGTATCATTATCAAACAGGCTCTTCCTTATGCGAAAGTGGTCGGAGAATCATGGCCATTGTCTCTGGTACGTGCCAGAATTGAACGGGAAATCCTACAGGAAGAGTATCGTCTATGTCCGGGAATGGTGCCGGAAGTGTACCATTATGATGATGATCTCGCCTTAACCGTGATGGAAGATTTGAGCGATCATGTGATTATGCGTAAAGGCCTCATCGATGGCGGAACATATCCTCTTTTTGCACAACATATTGGGGAGTTCATGGCAAGAACATTGTTTTTCACGTCAGATCTTGGCATGAACCAGCAACTGAAGAAAGAGAAACAGGGCAGATTCGTCAATCCGGATCAATGTAAAATAACCGAAGATCTGATCTTTGATGAACCTTATCGCATTGCGGAGAAAAATAATTATGAGGCTTCCATTGAAGATGAAGCGGAAGCACTTCGTACAGATGGAGAACTCCATCTTGAAGTAGCCTTGCTGCGCGAGAAATTTCTCACCCATGGTCAAGCTCTACTTCATGGTGATTTGCATACAGGCAGTATTTTTGTCACACCTGAATCCACGAAAGTCATTGATCCCGAATTTGCCTATTTCGGCCCAATGGGATTTGATGTAGGAGCCGTGCTTGCCAATCTGCTTCTCCACTACGCGTCGCTGCCAGGTCGAATTCAAGATCAGAAGGCTCTTCATGAGCGTGAAACGATTTTGCTGGATATGGTTCGTGAGGTATGGACTGAATTCGAATCCCGCTTCCGTGGTCTGTGGAATTCCGATCTGGTTGATCCTATGGCCAAAGCGCCTGGATATGAAGATCTTTATGTACAACAATTATTCAGAGACTCTGCTGGCTTTGCTGGCGCGAAAATGGTCCGTCGTATTGTTGGACTTGCGCATGTCGCAGATATCGATACGATTGAAGATGCGACACAACGTGAACGCGCTCAGCGCAAAGCGCTGGCCATCGGTAAAGCACTCATCAAGCGTAATCGCAATCTGAATACCATTGGTGAACTTCTAGATACAGTAGCTACTGCGGTTACTTCTATTAAAGCTTAACTCAAAGAATGCATATTACTTAACTCAAGGAACGGAGGAACATCCATGACAACCCCTGAACATCAGCCTCTGTCCTCCCTTATATGGAAACAGGACAAGCTTGAAATGCTTGACCAGCGTCTGCTGCCTGAAACAATTCTGATGCTGAAACTGTACACGCCCGAGGAAGTATGGGAATCCATCCACTCGATGAAAGTACGCGGTGCTCCCGCGATTGGAATCGCTGCTGCATTTGGTGTCGTGCTCGGTGCCAAGACATATGACGGACTTGCCGTACAAGGCTGGCTGGATCATGTAAAATCCATCTGTGCTCATCTTGCCACTTCCCGTCCCACCGCTGTTAACCTGTTCTGGGCGCTGGATCGTATGATGCAAAAAGCCAGTGACCTTGCTGAATCCGGTGCAAGCATCGAAGATAGCAATGCTGCTCTTGAAGCGGAAGCACTTTTGATTCAAAAAGAAGACGAAGAAGTCTGCCGTCTTATCGGTGAAAATGCTCTTCCTTTGTTCGCAGACGGTATGGGTGTCCTCACACACTGTAATGCAGGCGGACTTGCAACCGCGAAATACGGAACGGCGACTGCACCGATGTACCTCGCTCACGAGCGCGGCATCAACCTGAAAGTATTCGCAGACGAAACTCGTCCTGTCCTTCAGGGTGCACGCCTTACGGCCTTTGAGCTCCAGCAAGCCGGTATTGACGTTACTCTGATCTGCGACAACATGGCAGGCATGGTCATGTCCAAAGGCTGGATTCAGGCAGTTATCGTGGGTACAGACCGCGTCGCTGCCAATGGGGATGTAGCTAACAAAATCGGAACATACAGCGTAGCGGTCCTTGCCAAAGCGCACAACATTCCATTCTATGTAGCCAGCCCACTGTCCACCATTGACCTGTCTACGCCATCCGGAGACCTCATTCCGATTGAGGAACGTGCTGCGGAGGAAGTAACAGAAGGATTTGGCAAACGTACAGCACCGCAAGGTGTGAAAGTATTCAACCCAGCGTTTGACGTCACACCTAACGAATATGTAACAGCCATTATTACGGAAAAAGGCGTCGTTCGCGCTCCTTTCAAAGAGAATCTGGCTGCGTTGTTCGCCAAGGATGAAGCTTAATTAGTGGAAACATGTTTTATCGTTTGATATAGGATTTGTACATGTAAATTAAAGAGAGGACTTCCCAGTAGGGGAGCCCTCTCTTTAATTGTTGATTATTCAGGGATTAGATCATCTTGAGCAATGCTTCTACACCCGTCATGCCAACCGTAATGCCCATAGCTTCGGCTTCCGTTGTCACCGACTCCATAGGTGCATGCAGCAGCTGTTCCAATGTGCGCACGCCAACCGCCCGAGCTGCAATAATTTTGCGATCCCCAAGCTTCTCATTAAGTAATCCCACATCGAGTGCTCCGCACATAATATATCCTTTGGATGTATTAATCGTCAGTAATGTCGTTTTGGGCAACTTCACTTCTACCCCGACCAGAACATGTTCTCCAACCACAATCGGCTCCATCGTCACCATAATTTCCCGATACACCTCCTCTTCCACAGGTCACGATAATTGTATGCCTCATTCTGGATAGCCGTGTGGACACCTGCGGAAAAGGATTGGAAATGCATATGGTTTTACTTGATTTTGCCTAAGTGGTTGCTCATTTTCTATGTCTCCAGTACTATGATTATTGCCTTTTTAATGATATAGTGTATTGAAGCATGTTTTTGCTGACATATCTTTTAACGGGGCTGGGATCAATGAAAGAAACCTTATCCAACGAAGAAGAAATCGGCTTTTTATTCAATGTCGATATTCTTATTAAGAGCCGCTCGAATGCATTGGCACTGCAGTCCCTGTTGGAGTTCATAAACAAAGAGGAACAAATTGCAGACTTCCGGATTCAATCCGGCATAGAGCTTGGCAAAATTATTGAAGTGACACTGCAGTCCAAAAAGGACTCATTCGCCTTTCTTCATAAAGAAAGAAAAAAATCACAATCCAATGCAAGACAGAAGAACACTTCACCAAATCAAGCGACGGCTTTAACCGTTCCAGTCACACCACAAAGTGAAATCGAAACACCTGCTTCCCAGAAAGCTCCTTCAACCGAAGCATCCAACACTACCAACGGAAATTCATTCGATGTATGGATTGATACCCTTATCAAAGAAAACCGTCTTACTCGGATCGTTGTGAACAACAAGAACGGCCGGCATCAAAGCATTCCATGCCGAATCTTGAATTTTGATCGGGATACCAGCATTGTAAGCGTCTACCATGTGGATGAAAAACAAGTGTATACGTTCCGAACCAATGAAATTGATGAGTTTCTCTAACTCAATGAGCATTCAAACAAAAAGCAACTTACGGGGGAATTCCATAACATTTCCCAGGCAAGTTGCTTTTTTAGGTATTCATTCATGTAACAATGAACTGGTACATCGTACGTTGGCCATAACTATGCCCATCCATTGTAAATCATCATGAGCGATCTTTTCCCCGCTGCCACACGTCTATTGCTAATAACAACCATCCGACAATAAAGGCTACCCCGCCAATTGGGGTGATGGCTCCCAATATTTTAATACCTGAAATACTCAGTACATACAGACTACCCGAGAATATGATAATTCCGATAAATAGCAGGCGTGCTGCCCACTTGAGCTTGGTGGACGGTCCAAGTTGACCCGCTGTAAGACCAATAATCAGCAGTGCGATTGCATGTATCATGTGGTACTGCACTCCGGTTTCATACACGGCTATGGCGTCTGCACCAATTTTTTCCTTGAGCATATGTGCACCAAACGCACCAATAGCTACCGAAAGCATTGTCAGTACAGCACCAAGCATCATCCATTTCCGTTGCATTTAACTTCTCTCCCTTAATTCATCTCTCAACTATTATTTTAGCGAATCCTTGCAGTGTTTACCAGCCAGCTCCGATGCGGAAGGCATTTATATGTCTGGTTATATATACTTTGTTGCGCTTTTGCCTCAAAATCGACGAAAACTGGCGTTAAACCTTGATTTTTATCGATTTTTATGGAAAAGTAAAAAGGAATGCCTTTCATTCTCTTGCTGAGAATCATAATACCCGGATTAGGTTAATTACACTCATGCCACGATTAAGGGAGGGATACACCATTTATGGATAATCACAATAAACAGAATAACAATAATCCTTATCAATCCGGTTCCGGCACGGATTATTCAGATCCCAATCATGACAACCTGTTTACACCTTCCCCTTCCTCCCTGGAAGATCCATCCATGGGTCGATTGAAACATTCCGGGCCTGGTATTGCAAGTTTTGTGATTGGATTGGTCTCAATCATTGGTTACATGCTGATTTTTTTTTGCCACAATGGCTATAAACAGTTCAATTGGCGTTGTAACCACACGGATCCAAGTGGAGGAGATTGCATTACATCCAGCAGTTGTTCTGGCTTCTCTGGCTGTTCTAGTTTGTCTGATTCTTAATCTGGCCGGAATCATTCTCGGCGTGATTGGGCTTATTCTCAAAAATCGAAAAAAAGTCTTTGCTATTATTGGAACCATCCTCAGTGGAGCCATGATCCTGGCGTTTGCAGGGCTTATTATTGCAGGTATCTATATGATGTAGAAGCGTATATCCGCTTTACATTCATTCTTCAAAAATGATAATGAAATAACACTGATTCATCTCAACATGATCCATTTGATCCATTCTATTGCCAAATTTTCGTATCCAAAGGAGATTGACATGTCACGAATCAAAATTTTCACGGACAGCACAAGTGATCTGGCCCCAGCATGGATCCAGCAGCACGATATCGGTATCATCCCTTTATATGTCGTGTTCGGTGAGGAATCACTGAAGGACGGTGCTGAAATTAAGCCGGAGCAGCTCTATGAACGTGTAAGCAGGGATGGGCGTCTGCCCAAAACAGCAGCACCTTCACCTGCTGATTTCATGACGGCATTTCAACCTTACATAGAACAAGGGTATGATATCTTATATATCAGCTTGTCCTCTGAACTTTCGTCAACTTACCAAAATGCAAGATTGGCCAGTTCCGAGTTCCCGGAAGGTCGTATCTCTGTCGTGGATTCTCTGAATCTTTCTTCCGGAATTGCCCTGCTGGTGATGAAGGCAGTTCATGCAGCAGAAAAAGGGCAAAGCCTGACGGAGATTACACATCTCGTTGAAGCCATCAAGCCAAATGTGCGAACTGAGTTTGTCATCGATACGTTGGAGTATCTGTATAAAGGTGGACGCTGCTCGGGCATGCAAAACCTGATTGGCAGTCTGCTGAAAATTCGCCCCGTCATTCGGGTAGCCGATGGCAAGATGTCTCCTGCCTACAAAGTCCGTGGCAAACGGGAAAAGGCGCTGGAACAAATGCTGCAAAACACACTTAACCATAAGGAACAGATCGATCGCGATCTCGTTATCGTCGTGCATACCATGGCCGAGGAAGACGCGCTTGATTTGCAAAAGTCTCTGCAGGAGCAGACTGGAGCACGAGTGGAATTAACTACGGCTGGTTGCGTTATATGTAGTCATTGTGGTCCCAAAACGATCGGTATCATTTACAACACGGTTTTATAAAAGGCCTCTCATCACACAGCATGTTTCCTTAATGATTAGAATCATGTCTGCTGAAACCATTAAAGACCAAGCCAGAAAGGGCATCCCAAGCTATCTTAGCTCAGGATGCCCTTTTTCTATTGTAAACATGTAACATTAATAACTTTTTGTTTTCAGGTCGTTCAAACTTTTGAACGCATATCCTTGCTTACGTGCCTCATCAATGATGGAAGCTAGCGCCTCCGTGTTATCCTTCGACACAGAGTGAAGCAGAATGACTGCTCCCGGATGAAGCTGTTTCAGGACCTGCTGACGTGCATACTCTGTCCCACGTTGCACTTTGGTATCCCAATCTTTATAAGCAACAGACCAAAACACATTAACGTAACCTTGGGCGTGGCTCTCTGCAAGCGTCCGGTTGTTAAAAATGCCACGTGGTGGCCGCAAGAAGGTCGCTTGCTGTCCAGTCAACCGATTGACCTCAGATCGTACCTGATCAAGCTCTGTTCTTATTTTTTCATTGGAAACTCGAGTCATATCGGGATGGCTCCAGGAGTGGTTACCCACAATATGGCCTTCTGCCGACATTCGCTTCACCAATTCAGGCTGGTCTTTCAGATAATGTCCGGTGACAAAAAAAGCAGCTGGCACCTTTTTGTCGCGCAGAACATCCAATATAGCTGGCGTAAACCCATTTTCATAACCGTTATCAAACGTAAGATACAGCTCTTTCTGTTTTGTATCCCCCAGGAAAATGGCATCATTATGCTGCAATATCTCCTTAAATCCTTCCTGATCAATGGAAGGCAACTGGCCGTTTTGGCTCTTTTTGAAGCCAAAATGATAAGCTCCATTTATTGGCGATGCTTCAGTATGTGCCGGTAATGTACCGAACGTCAATACAGCCAGCAGCATGTAAAGAACCATTCGCTTCATTGCTATCCGCTCCTGTTCCTGAAAAATTCGGTTTGTCGTTTCCTATCACGAACACCTTCAGGTAATATGCCACAGGAACAGCTAATGTATGTAAATTTCGATTACAGATCGCATCACATACTTACACACCATGGAGCCCCGGTTCTCATTTCTCCGTTCAAAACCGTTTATTGTCTCGCTCGGGATGATGAAACAATTCAAGTAAGGTCTGAGGTTTTCCACTGGAAGCCAACCATTCTCTAACCATCTCTATTGCACGTGTCTGACCATCACCACTATCCCGCCAGGTTAGCAGCTCAATTACTTTAATAATCAGGGCAGACATATTATGATTATCATGCTCAGAGCGATCTGCGCGCAATTTATGATATAGAGCCTCCTGCTCCCAATCAAGTAAAATCTCGTCACCAATGGTAGGCTTCATTAATGTGTATGCTCTACCACACTCTGAACAGCGAACCGCACTGACCTGCTCTTGAGTAAAGATAGCGCGAATATCCTGATCGCAATCCGCGCACTGAAAATATACCTGTATGTTGTGTATGTTATTGTTCATGTTGGTCTTCCTCCTGCTATGTATGTACTACATCTATACCCGAATTGTCGTTGATTCACGCTAAATTCCGCCAAATTCAGAAGGTGCTATAATCTTGTAAATATGTTAAAATATTATACATATCATAAGTAGGAAGAGGCGGATATCCATGTCAAAGGAAGAGCGTAACATTACTTGGCAGCAATCCAGCTTAAACAGGCAGGACAGGGAAAAACATAACGGTCATCGTAGTCGTGCCTTATGGTTCACCGGCTTATCCGGTGCAGGAAAATCCTCGCTGGCATTTGCTCTGGAGCAGTACCTGTATGAAAAAGGGGTTCATTGTTACGTACTTGATGGGGATAACGTACGTCATGGACTGAATCGGGATCTTGGGTTCACGGCCGAGGATCGGCAAGAAAATCTGCGCCGAATTGGTGAAGTATCCAAGCTGATGGTAGATGCCGGGTTATTTGTTCTTTCCGCCTTTATCTCGCCAGATGCACAAGACCGGAATATGGTTAAACAGCTTTTTGAAGCTGATGATTTCATTGAAATTTATGTTCGTTGTTCGATCGAAGAGTGCGAACGACGTGATCCGAAGGGACTTTACAAAAAGGCCCGCAGCGGTGCCATTCCACATTTCACAGGGATTTCGGCCCCTTATGATATTCCAGAAGATCCTACACTCATCATTGATACCGAAGAGCTGTCCATCGAAGAGGCCGTGCATGAAATTGTGCAGCATCTGGAACGTGTTGGTGCTTTTCAGCTGCCGCAACCTGTTAGTAATGCCATCGTTCACTAAATGCAAATGGCAATCAGATTGAATTACTTTCCAACTACACATACTTCAAAGGCGCTGCCTTTAATGGCGCGCCTTTTTACTTTATTCATTTCCGGATTTACCGAGAGACTCATTGCCCCACGACACCTGCCTGCATGTTTAACAGTTTGCTGAACGTGCCTACCGGATCAGTAGACAATTGCTGATAACCCCCTTGTTGGATAACCCGGCCCTCATCCAATACAATCACTCGATCTGCTGTTCGAATAGTGGATAGTCGGTGGGCGATAACAATAACCGTCACATGCCCTTTCAGGCGCTCGAGAGCCTCATGAATGTGCTGTTCATTCTCACTATCCAGCGCACTCGTCGCCTCATCCAATACCAGTACAGAAGGGTTCCGAAGCATGGCGCGGGCAAGCACCAAACGCTGACGTTCACCGCCGGACAGGCGGATGCCCCGATCACCGATAATGGTATCCAGTCCTTGGGGAAGTTTGCGGACAAACGCTGCAGACGAAGAAAACTGTAGTGCTTGCCACATCTGTTCCTCACTGGCATTTGGATCTACCAGACGCAAATTTTCACGAATACTCGTATGGAACAGAAAAGGGTCCTGAGAGACATAACCGATTGAACTTCTCCAGGCTAACAATCGATTCTCGGTTAACGGCACCCCATCCACCAAAATCTGACCACTCTCCGGACGTATGAGTCCCATAATCAAATCAATCATCGTGCTCTTCCCGGCTCCAGACTTGCCTACAATGGCTGTCATACCTCTCGCTGGGATGGATGCATACGCTTCGAATAACGAGTAGGTATCGCTGCCTTCGTAGCGATAATTCACTTGCTGACACTCGATGGACTCCTTAAGTACCAGGGGTTCAATAGGTAGCATATTGCCATCTTTCTGCTGCTCATTCAGCTTGGCCTGGGCCTTCATTCTAACCGAACGAGGGCCGGGAATCGTTGACTCCTCATCATATGGTTCACTAGCATTACCCGTTTTTTCGCTAATCTCACGGCTTTTCTCGGTCTCTGTCTGTAACTCTCTGACAATCTGAAACGCGGGCAGCATCGAACTCATATACTCCAGATTGGATTGAATGGATGTAAATCGTGGCCACAACCGTGAAAAGATCAGAATGATGAGCAACAAACTTGCCGGAGGCACAGCGAGCACATGCAGGGATAAATAGATAAAAGCAGCAATAATGACAGCCGCCGATATTCGATGAATCAATTGTGTGCCACTGTTCAACTGGCTGAACTGAATCACATTACGTTCAATCCGCCCACACATACGTTCAAACCAGCTAATATGTGATTTTTCAAGCATATTGCTTTTAATGTCCTTGATTCCGTTAAAGTGCTCTGTAATGCCGTTATAATAGCTCTGGGAATATTCCGACGTCTGATCCCCAATCTGTTTTGCTCGTTTCACGAATTTTCTCAATACAATAAACAGTACCAATCCGCAGACCAAGACAAGGGTAGTTAACTTGGCAGACAACCAGAAGGCCAGGCCGATTTGAATGCCGGTGAAGATCAAGGAAGCAGCCATTTGCAGCATAATATTCGTTCCCTGACTGACACGGGCGAGTTCGGTCGTTAATATATGATTAAAATCGGATTTTCGTTTTTGGAGAAAAAAAGACCACTGCGCCATAATGATGGCACGATAGGTTTCCATGCGCAGCGTTCGAACAAATTGCTGCTGAATTCGAGTGTTGCGAATCGTCTGAAGACGTTGTAGCCACGCCTGTCCAGAGACAATGAGAACAAAGGTCAACAATACAAGCAGCAACCGGCCATTTTCCGGAAAACGATTTAAAAATTCAGATATCCAGGGTAAGTGCAGACCTGTTGAACCCATTTCAAAAATACCAATAAGACTTAACATCGGAACGAGCATATAAATGCCTATTCCTTCCATCAGACTGATGCAGATCATGCCCAGCAGGTTCCAATATAACACTGGGCCCGTTACACGATGCAGTTTCCGCATAAAGAATTGTAATTCCGAAATCATACGTTATCCCCTCTCCGTCATCGTGTTCCTTTTGATTCGCCGCCAGAACCAGAGAAACGGACGTAACGGAAAATACAAAAAATGCAGTGAACGCGGAAGTGGTAGTTGGTCTACATCCCAGGTACTCGGATACAAACGTTCGATAAAGAAAAACAGCTTCTGCCTTGTGCTTCGCAGTGCGAACAGATAGGAACGATAACTCTTTACATCTGCCGGGCTCTCAATCATCTCATTCATGAACACTACGCCGCGTCTGGCTAATTTCTCTCCCGCACGTTCGTGAGCAGACAACAAAGCAAGATAATTGGCATCCAAAGGGGTGTCCATTAATACCGAAGCCAGATGAAGAGCTTGTGAACCGATAGATAATCTGCCTTCTGCTTTCAGGCGTCGCTCCACTTTTTTGACATCCAGTGGCATATTGCGAATCATCTGGTCGATATCCAGTAACCAGCGCATTCTGAACCACCCGTGTCTTGCGCCGTGCGTCACCAAATATGCCCACAGATCCTCCCTTTCCAGCATACGGACAGGCGTCTGGGTATAGGTGCTGAATCGGCTGCGTTTCCACAATAATTCAAAATCGGTTTCTCTTCCGGAATCCGGGTTAAGCCGCCAATGGATCTCGACTTGGGTTCTTTTGACCGGGTGTTTGTAACAGATATGATGTTCCCGCCATTTCCAGCTGGCAACAGTTGGTGTTCTCTTGCCTTCCTTTGATTCGTAACCAAGCGATCCAAGGATCTCTTCCGCAGACTCCACATCATCAAAGGGAATGAGAATGTCCAGATCTTTAGAGGTCCGCAATGAAATATCTCCGTATAAATCATGTGCCAGCGCGGGCCCTTTGAGCGTAATATTCCGAATGCCTCGTTCACGAAAAGCACCACACACCTGCTCCATTTCGGCTGTCAGATGTAACATGCGGAACGTATTGACTGTATATTGCTGCTTCAGGTTTTCCACTACAAAAGCGGGAATAAGCGCTGAATCCAACTCTTTTATGTTCAGATAGAGAACAGAGTACAGTCGATGATGATGGGCGAGCTGCAAAAAGAGCTGCCAGTCCATGTCCTTCATCCGTATTTGGGCGTCCTCAGGGGTTATTGCTGTTAGATCGCCTTTAATCATACTCAAAATCAGCTTAAGCTCCTGCGGAAAATCCGCTGTATATTGTTCCCACTCATGTATCGTAGACAATCTCCCCAGCTCCCTTCTCAGGACACCGTTTGCCAAACACGCCGACAACCGTATATTGGTCCATTGTATCTGCTCCAGTCACAATCAATTTCCCACTTCGCAGCCATGCATGAGCCATCATTTGGCCTTGTTTATTCCGTGCAGTACCCATATATAGAGTACTCTCCATTTTACGGCGTTCCAGCATCTTCATCGCTGCGATTGCCATGACAAGGCAACGACTCTCCCATAATGTATGCCTGCTAGCAATGAGTATAGCTTTAGAAATATTTCGTATTGTCGTCACATCACTTCGATTGAGTCCCGTCATCGGCGTTTCGTACATGGGTGTACCGAGACCAGGAGCAATCTTGGCAAAAGGCATCGCCTTTAGTATTCGTGCCCATCCAAGGTGGACATAAGCTTCCCATACCAATCCACGAATTTCACGCGGCAATGAACGATATGCTTTTATTTTTCGCAACATGGTCTACTCTCCGCGGGTAACGTCAATTAATCCTTCATGCGTCAAATGCTCTAGAAATTGTACAACCTGCTCACGGCATATGTCTGGTTCAATCTCATATTCTGAAGCTAACACTTCAACCAATTCAGTCAATGTTCGTTCTTGGCTGATTAGATCCCAGATTCGTCCACCTGTGCTGCCCAGATTATAGTACTTGCCGTTATGGATGCTCATCATGACTTTTTCCCCGCCCATGTCACTGACAAGATTGCCTTCCTTACGCAACACACGGTCTTCCCCATTCATTGGCTTCGTTGCTGTCATTGTCCCGTATACACTCCTTTGCGCGCATATTCTGTAATTCGGTCAGCCATCTCAAATGCCGTAAAATCAGAGCCTGACCTCGTGATTCTGAAAACTTCAATACCGGCGGACAGCCGTGAAACCGTCTCGAACAGCCATTGTGCCAGACCCTGCCTGGAAACAAGTCCACTACGAAATGTATGAGAGCACAGCATGTGAAGGCGTTCCAATCCGGCAACTTCCTTCAGCTGTACGGGTTTCAGCATCTCTTCCGGTTTCGGATCAAGTTCAAACACAGCGGCAAGCGGAACAGGTCTATCATGAAAATAGTGCTGAACCGGTATCGCGTATTTCGTAATTTCCGCATGAACCGTTGCGTAATCCTGTTCCTTCATGCCGAATCCGTCTAGACTAGGCTGCCATAACTTTTGCTGCGGATAACCCGGTGATACGATTGCTCTTCCTCCTGCATCCCATGTCAGTGCCACGACATCATCCGTTAAGAGTGGAAAGCCGCGTGAGGCAAGTGCAGCTGATAAAGTGGATTTGCCTGCACCCGAGTGTCCAACAAATGCATAAGCCCAACCATCAATGACCACCGCACTTCCGTGGAGCGGAAGAATGCCGCGCTGCATCATAATGACGGCCATACATGTGCCCAGCACAAATAATCTAACCTTTTTGTCATCTGCTCCCACTTGAGGGGATACCACGATACGGCGTCCTTGTTCCATGAGAAACAGACCTGTATCTTCGATCCGAAAAAAAAGACTGCCATTCCGGGATACAAAGTTATCACTCCCCAAATCCCACGCTTCCCACTGTGCCGCCAAATCAGCTATTTCAATGTGTACGTCCGTATAGGCAGCTAGAGAATCTGTATCGTTCTGTACGATTTGGAGTTCAGGCATTGGGAATTGGCTCAACCAAGACAAGCCATACGCTTTATACTGCACAGGCAACAATGAATGACTCCTCCTTCGCAATTCTGCTTGTAAGTAAAAAAGCCCTTATATTCGCATTGCTCAATATAAGGGCGGAGGCGAAAAGTTGGAATATTGTCCTTTCCGCCCTTCTAAGTATGATGGCACATGTTAAAACTAAACAACTTAGGAAGTTGGATCGTAGAGATCAGCATCGTGGACAGTGATCCAGTCGATCTGTCTGTAACCTACTCCTGCCATCGTTTGGTTCACTTCCAATACTTCCAGTGCTGGTGCTTGCCATTCCTTTTTTTCCATTTGCATCGTGTTCACCTCCTCTCGTGAGTCAACTGATTAATGAACCTGTAACCCGGTTCATATCGCTACGCCCACTAGCTACATCAGAACTTTCGGATGAATCGATACACGATCAGGCTATGCATCATCAACCGCAAGTCGGGGTGGGAAGCGAGCTCCGGCCGAGGGTTTGGAAAATTCGCAAGTGCGGACTTGATTCGCTCTGTGTTCAATATGCCAGCGACCCGGCTGTCAGAACATAACGCACGCAATTCGGCAGTAAAATCACCCCAATTGGGAATCATGCGGTGCAACCAATCCGCGGGCTGAACACCGCGCACTCGCTGGTTTAACCTCACTTTGTCAGGCAGCTCAGGCGATGTAGCCCTCCGAATCAAAGCACGGTCCGTTCCTTGATTAACATATTGTTCAATCGGTACAGACAGACAGAAACGAATCACTCTTGCGTCACTCGTAGGATCACGCTCCCACGCCCGATAACGAAGGGAGCATTTGGTGGCGACAGCACCATTTTTGTTCGCAATGGCCAGGTTGTTGAATTTCTCTGCCCGTACTTTGAGCGCATCTGCCTGCGCACCACCTTGCAGAACGATAATTGATTTGAGCCGATCCAATACGCCTGTTCTTCTAGCAAACTCCGGATGGATTAATTGCACCGATGCGGCTTGGGCAGCTCCCTTTGACATGGATTTAAACAATTCCGGATACGCTTTACGGCCCGTAATTTTGGCAATTCGTGAGAACTTCATCCCGGTTCGTTCACTGTACTGCTGCATTTCCCGTAGCCACCGGAACCAGCGTCCGCTTTTTAGCAAACTGGCGTAATAATCTAGTGCTGGGCCCCAGGAGACCGTGAAGTTACCCCGGGCTCCAGTCAGTAGAATGCCTGCATCCTGCTGGCTCGCTTTTTCATAAAAACCACGAATCCAGAAGGAATTCTCAAAGTATTTATAAGGCATTTCCATAATATCAAGCCAGGTGTCCACTTCACTAAGTGGGCTTCTTCCCTCAAAATCAAGATAATTCTCTGTGATATTACCCACATGATTAACCGTAGACTGGATAAACGGTCGTTCATCTGCTAACAGTGTTTTCGATGTATAATCCGTGAAGTCAGGCACCGGAACATAGCTATACGCATTTAACGTTTTTCCCTGTCTCCGCAGTGTTCCTGAGGCAAATCCAACCACAGCTCCGGAATCCAGCCCTCCGCTTAAAGCAGCAGCCACCTGTCGATGCGTTCGCAAACGCGATCCAACAGCTTGACCAAATACCTCGCGGAATGCTTCTACATATTCCCCATCGGACTTGAGCCGTAGAGTCTCCACTTCGTCCCAGCGATGATATTGTTTCTGTTCCAGCCTTCCATCCCTGAAGCTAAGCGTATGGGCAGGGGGCAGCTGGCTCACTCCGCGATAGACGGTAGAATGGATATCTGCTGAGTCATGCATGTCGGGAATGGCAAGAAATTCGGACAACCAGATCTCATCCAGTTCTTTATGTACACCTTCCAATTGCAGCAACGGATTCATTAAGGTACAGAAGGCAAACCGCTCACCATCATGCCGAAAATAAAAGGATCTCATGCCCGTAATATCTCTGGCAGCGAAGAGTCTACGCTTGCGATCATCCCAGATTGCGAAAGCGAAATCGCCAAGCAGTTTCTCTGCCATATGTTCATCCCACCGCTGATAAGCTCGCAAGATCAGTTCACTATCCGACAATCCGGCTAACTCCGCCCTCGATATGGACAGTTGATCTGCCAGCTGCTCCCGATTATCCAAAATGGCATCCGCCGTGATAGTCAGACCACTCACTTCATCATATAAGGGCAATTGCTCGTTGACCGACTCCGGCGTAATCCACTGGGCGTGGCAGCTTAGAAAAGCTTCATTGCCTTTCCATACTCCCGTTGTATCCGCCGGAACGTGGCCCAGACTGGCATATAAGCGCCAGCTGTCCTCCCATAACGCTTGCTGACCATCGGTGTGAACAATTCCTGCTATAGCGCTCATGACTTTCCTCCCCGGAGTATCTTGCGCTGTGAAGCCCAGGCGCTTATCTGGTTCCCAAACGGAATCAAGGATTTGATACGCTGAATCTTGCTGTGAGCAGACGCAAGCTGTACCTTCAACCGTTCCCGCTCATTGTACCCTCGCTCCAGCCGATTATCGGCTGCACGTAATGCGGCTTCCAACTGCCTGATTGTTGCCAGTGCGGCCAGTGTCGGGTCAATTGCATCGGGTTCATTCGCTGCCTGATTATCCCTGTTTTCATCTGGAGTATTGCTCACTAGGTCTACAGGCTGCATCCGGTAACCTTGCTGCCAGCTGCTGCCCGTTGCTTCGGAGAATTGACGCGTTAGCTTGGATATGACTTCCTCATCCGGGCCAGCTTCGTAACGTACACCCGTCCATCGCTCGGCTTCTTCGAGCTGTTCACTGTAGCCCATCCGATGGAACAGATCTGCGCCTATCACTCGGCAATAGAATTCAACTTCCTGTGGATCGAGTATTTTTTTCCAGTTGTTAACAGAATCTTGATGAGCTTCCTGATGCGAGGACAGAAATGGATCACCGACACCCATACTATAGAACATATTGGACTTTGTACTGTCCACAAAGCGTCCATATTGCTCAATTCCCTCTTCATATCCGATGCCAAGAAAACCGCATAGCTTTTCCATTTCGTCCCGAGGGTTGGAGACAAGTTGTTCGTACTGAACTTCATAGGCATTCGTGTGTTTGTCCGCAAAATAATCGTTCAAACGGAGCATACCCAGTGTGAGATCAACTGCTTTCATATTAAGGTTCGGACTCTGCAAGCTGCGAATCAGTTCGAATCCTTCTCCTGTATGGCGGTTTACCTTTTTGTAGGAAGCAGCTATGGCAAGGGGGTTACGCTGGAGATGAATGCGCTTGGACTGTGGAAACAGGCGATCAAGCCATTCCAGCATATAATAGTAACGAGGAGATTTATCTACGATGAAGTCTGCCCCACTCCCCTCCAGAAATCCGTTATAGATTTCAAGAGCAAAGCTTCTGCACGCCTTCTCAAAACCTTCGTCTGATACCATAGCGCTGTAAAACTGACGGATAATTGCACTTCCACCATAGGGGCGGGAATCAGCCTTCTGCAAATCTACAAGATTCATCAGAAACCACATCTCCTGTGTGGCAAATACACGGCTGTGATTTTGCAGCATCACGGTGGATAGCGAACTTCCACTGCGAGGTACACATAGTAGTAAGACAAGTCCGTTACCATGAACATCTACCAATGGCAGCCTCTCCTCTGTAAAATTAAAATAAGCATGCAGTTGGTATAGCTCTTTATATCAAAATCCGCTAATAATCCTACTTGGGAATAGGTAATATGGATGATGTACTTTCGACAATTTTTAGATACGATATGTATTCATACTTTTACTCTATGATACAAAATGTATCATGTCAATCTTTTATTTTCACCTTTTCATAATATCTTTCTATCCACTCTATTCTGTTCTCTGTCGTTTAAGCACTTATACTTATTCTATGACCCTCAACATCTATAACTGTTGCATAAACATGAAAAAGCTCCAGAGCAGTTTACGAATAAACAGGCCCACGGAGCTACTATTATTAATGATGAACATTCTATAAAAGGTTAATAACTACTCATCCAGTCGATCTTGCCTCTGAGCTTTTCCCCGATATGGGACGATGCATCCATCCCTGCCCTTCTTCCTGATCCGCCTGAATCGCATCCGACATCCCCTGCTGCACTTTCACAGTCACTAGCACTGCAATCCCCACAGCGAAAAAGAAAATTAGAGACAGAATCCCCCAACGGGTTGACCCTGTTAATTGGCCTACCCAACCAAATACAAACGGCCCAAAAATGGAAGAAAATTTGCCTGTAATATTCACAAATCCAAAATACTCTCCAGTTCTGCCAGCAGGCATCAAATTGCTAAACAAAGAACGCGCTGTCGATTGACTTACGCCCTGCACTACGCCAACCAGCCCAGCGAGCAGATAAAAATGGATGGCAGATGTCATGAAATATCCTAAGATAACGATGCATATGTAAATGGACAAGCTTATCATCAACACCTGCTTCGCGCCCCAACGCTGTGCCCATGCCCCCAGCAGCAATGTACAAGGAAATCCGATAAACTGGGTCAGTAACAAAGCAAGCATCAGATCTGCTGTCCCGATCCCAATGCTTGTTCCATAAATCGTTGCCATCAGGATAATCGTGTTAATGCCATCATTGAAAAACCAGAAAGCAACCAGCATGCGCATCAGCTGCGGAAAACGCCGGATCTGGCGAAAAGTTTGGCCAAGTCTGCGCACGCCCACACCGGCATATGCTTTCCATGACTTGGGCATGTCCGGTGCTGCAGGACGGCGTGGTGCATGGCGGAATAACGGAATGGAAAATACCAACCACCACAACGCTACGGAGATAAAAGCAAGTCTTGTTCCCGCAAGTGTGCTCGCCATCCCAAACCACCCAGGCTGCTGAATCATGAGCATATTGATCGCAAGCAACAATCCTCCACCAATATAACCATAAGCATAGCCTTTAGAGGAGACCATATCTCTTCGGTCCGCTGATACCAGATCAGGCAGCATCGCATCATAGAACGTGTTACCACCCGCAAAACCGATTGTCGAAATGACCAGCAGTGCAGAAGCGAGCAGCCAGTCTCCCTCCCCAATGAAGCTGAATCCGAGTGTTGCAACGATGCCAATGATGGAGAATACTCGCAGAAAATCACCTTTGCGCCCCGATAAATCCGCTAATGTCCCCAGCAAAGGGGTTAACAGCGCTACACATAACATGCCGATGGAATGGGTGTACGCCAGATATGATGCTGCAGTATCTGTATCCAGTGTAGCTGCAGCCACGGAAGCGTAGAAGACGGGAAGAACGGCTGCAAGTACCGTCGTCGCATAGGCCGAGTTGGCCCAATCATACATAATCCATGCCTTAACTGCCCGTTTATTCAAATGGGATCCTTCCTTTGCACACATCCCTCTGAGGGATGCCAAGTAAACACCTGTCCCTATTGTAAAGGAAGTTCGTCACACTTGTTCATCGTTTCTGTAAAAAAGTTCCGGACGATCTGTACAATTTTAGTTGATCCCGGAAGGCAAACTCGCGTAATTGTATCATTTTATCTACTCACGCATCACATATCGTCCCCGCCCGTGAATATACTTAATTACCGACAGGCCAAACTGTGCCGCGTAATCAATGGGGGGTGCCTACATGTCAAATTCACACCAGCCTTACTCGTTCGTCGTATCCCGGGAAGATTGGTCGCTTCACCGCAAAGGGTACCAGGACCAGCAACGCCATCAGCAAAAGGTTAAAGATGTCATCAAGCAGAATCTGCCTGATTTGATTACTGAAGAAAACATCATTATGTCCGATGGACAACAAATCATCAAGGTACCAATCCGCAGTCTGGATGAGTACCGTTTTGTGTATAACTACCAAAAGCAAAAACATGTGGGGCAGGGAGACGGTGACAGTCAGGTCGGGGATGTCATTGGTCGTGATCCCGCTTCGAAGAAACCAGGCAAAGGTGAAAAGGCCGGAGATCA
The DNA here is from genome assembly GCF_001636635.1 of Paenibacillus sp. O199. Taxonomy (NCBI): domain Bacteria; kingdom Bacillati; phylum Bacillota; class Bacilli; order Caryophanales; family Paenibacillaceae; genus Paenibacillus; species Paenibacillus sp. O199. The sequence goes on along the minus strand of NZ_LGRP01000004.1, from coordinate 328,630 downwards.
GCCCGGGCATGACATTGTTGAAGCCGAGGTGAGCATCGAGGAATTGGAAGATATGCTTTTTGCGGAACTGGAGCTTCCGGATCTGAAGCAAAAAGACAAGGATCAGATTGAGACACATACAGTGGTATTCAACGATATTCGCAAAAAAGGCATGCAGTCCAATATTGACAAGAAACGCACCATATTGGAGAACTTGCGCCGCAACGCCACTACCGGCAAACCGGGTATTCACCATATCAGTCCAGATGATCTGCGTTACAAGACGTGGGAAGACAAAATTATTCCACAGTCCAATGCAGTCATTATCGCCATGATGGACACTTCCGGGTCCATGGGCTCCTTTGAGAAATATTGCGCACGCAGCTTTTTCTTCTGGATGACCCGTTTCCTCCGCCGTCAGTATGAGAAGGTTGAGATTGTTTTCCTCGCCCATCATACCGAAGCCAAGGAAGTGACCGAGGAGGAATTTTTCACCCGCGGCGAAAGTGGAGGCACCATCTGCTCCTCTGTATATATGAAGGCACTGGAAATTATTGATAGTCGTTATCCACCTTCCAGCTACAACATCTACCCTTTCCACTTCTCGGACGGAGATAACCTGACCTCAGATAATGAGCGGTGTGTCAAACTGATTGGTGAATTGATGAAGCGCAGCAACATGTTTGGATATGGCGAGGTGAACCAATACAACCGCAGCAGCACACTGATGTCCGCCTATCGTCATATCAAGATCGACCAGTTCATGTATTATGTGATCAAAGAAAAAGGCGAAGTGTACAAAGCTTTGCGCAGCTTTTTCCAGAAACGGGAAGGAGGCAGCGTAAGATGACAGATGAAATCCGCGACCTTGAATACGCCATTGCCGAGATTATGGAGATTGCCGATGGATTCGGCCTGGATTATTATCCGATGCGTTATGAAATATGCCCTGCCGATATCATCTATACCTTTGGAGCGTATGGTATGCCGACCCGGTTCAGTCACTGGAGCTTCGGGAAAACTTTTCATAAAATGAAGATGCAATATGATTTTGGACTCAGTAAAATTTATGAGCTCGTAATCAATTCCAACCCTTGTTACGCCTTCCTGCTGGATGGCAACTCGCTGATCCAGAACAAGCTGATTGTCGCACACGTGCTGGCTCACTGCGATTTTTTCAAAAACAATGCTCGCTTCTCCAAGTCGAATCGTAATATGGTGGAGAGCATGGCCGCGACGGCTGATCGGATCAGCAACTATGAGATGGAATATGGTACAGAGGCTGTTGAAGCGTTTATCGATGCCGTTATTGCGATTCAGGAACATGTTGATCCACAGTTGATCAAACCCCGCCATTTGGACAAACAACGTTATATGGAGATGAAAATGCGGGAGCAGCGTGGGGAGAAAACGCCAAAGCCGGAAGGTCGCTATGATGACTTGTGGTCCCTTGATGATACCCAGCCCGAGGAAACACCTGCGGAGGGAATACAAGTGCATCACTTCCCACCAGAACCGGAAAAGGATGTCATGTGGTTTATCCAGGAATTTTCCGAAGTGTTGACTGATTGGCAGCGGGATATTATGAGTATGATGCGTGAGGAAATGCTCTATTTCTGGCCGCAGATGGAAACGAAAATTATGAATGAAGGCTGGGCCTCCTACTGGCATCAACGTATTATACGGGAGCTGGACCTGAACAGTGAGGATACGATTGAATTTGCCAAACTGAACTCTTCCGTCGTGCAGCCATCCAAGCAAAGTTTGAATCCCTACTATTTAGGGCTGAAAATATTCGAAGATATTGAACGTCGCTGGGATAACCCGTCCCGCGAAGAAAGAGAACGTTTTGGGCGTCAACCAGGGCAGGGTCGTGCCAAAATGTTTGAGGTACGCGAATTCGATTCCGATACCTCATTTATCCGCAACTACATGACCAAGCAATTAACCGAAGACCTCGACCTCTACGTATTCGAGAAAAAGGGCCCGGACTGGAAAATTACCGACAAGTCCTGGCAAAACATACGGGATCAGCTTGTATTTTCACGCATCAACGGTGGTTCTCCGTATCTCGTCGTTCAGGACGCCGATTACCTGCGCACCGGAGAACTCGTGCTCAAGCATCAATACGAGGGCATCGAGCTGGATCTGAAGTATATGGAACGGACCCTGCCTTATCTGTACCGCCTTTGGGGGCGTACCGTCCATGTGGAAACACGGGTGGAAGATAAACCGATCTGGTTCACATATGATGGCAAGAAGCACCACCGCAAGTTTTTATCATAAGAACACAAAAAAGCGGCAAGTCCCTGGCATAAGGCGGGGACTTGCCGCTTGGCATTTCAGTGAACTTAGAGAATCGATGGAGTTCCATGCAGCCGCAGTGGCACAAAAAAGTCATGCTCCACTTCGCTTGCCGGCAATGGACGACTGAAATAATATCCCTGAATTTCGCGGCAATCATTTTGCATCAGAATATCCAGCTGTCCTTTCGTCTCGATCCCTTCCGCGATCACTTCCATCTTCAGATTTTGAGCCATCGATATGATCGTGGCCACAATCGCCTGATCACTCCGGCTCTCCGTAATATCCGTCACGAAGGAACGGTCAATCTTTAACTTATGAATTGGAAAATGCTTCAAATAACTCAGCGAGCTATATCCTGTCCCGAAATCATCCAGGCTGATTTTGACTCCAAGCGCTGTAAGTTCATTCAGAATACCTGTGGATACGGATGCATCCATCATCATGCTCTCTGTAATTTCCAATTCAAGATAGCGGGCATCGAGGCCCGTCTCCGTGAGTGCATTTTTGACCTGCTCCACTAGGTTGGATTGATGAAACTGCTGACTAGACAAGTTAACGGATACCGGAATGAGTGGACCGCCACTGGCATGCCAAAGTTTCATCTGTCTGCACGCTTCGCGCAATGTCCAGTTCCCGATCTCATAGATCAGGCCTGTCTCCTCAGCTAGTGGAATGAACACATTCGGAGACAGAACGCCTTTGTCTGGATGATTCCAGCGAATCAAAGCCTCCACGCCGATCATACGGCTGTCTTCTGTACGTATCTGGGGTTGATAATACAAGACCAGCTCATCTCGTTCCAGTGCCTTGCGCAAATACCCTTCCAGTTCAATTCGTTCATACAGCTCCGAATCCAGTTGGGCCGTGTAAAACTGAAAACCGTTCTTGCCGTTTTTCTTGACTTCATACATGGCAGAGTCTGCATGCTTCAACAACGCATCCGCTCCTGTTCCATGATACGGATACATTGCGATCCCGATGCTGGCTGTAACGTAAAAGTCATTTTCCTTTAATCGATAAGGTAGCTGAATCGCTCGAACAATCCGTTCGGCCAGTTCGGCCACCCGTTCTTCATTCCCCTGCTCATTGGTAACAACCAGTGTGAATTCATCGCCCCCCATACGAGCAAGCATGACATTATCCGTCGCGTTCGGGTCTGAATCTTGGATTGCACTCATAATTCTGCTGCTCACTTCTCGAAGAAACATATCTCCAATGGAATGTCCCAGAGAGTCATTAATCATTTTGAAACGGTCAATATCCATCACCATAACCGCAAATGAACTTCCTGCTGCCCCCGAAGTCGCGATCGTGCTCTCCAGCACATCATCCAGCTTGCGTCGATTAGGGAGCCCGGTCAGCGGATCATGCAGAGCCTGATGGCGGATGCTTTCCTGAGCCTGTTTCTCCTCGGTGACGTCTTTAATCAGGATATGGCTTCCCTGATGTTTACCATCAATCAGTACAGGTACTACAGCGATACTTAGATCAAGAAGATTTCCCTGAACGTTTTTCATTTTGCCCATGAAATGCTGCTGCTCACGGCTATCATCATCCCATTCCACATGATGCATTTCACTTGCCCAATGAATATCAACATGCTGTGAAATCTCATCAATAGAATGATGTATGATCTCTCTTTCCTGGTATCCTGTAATACGTGTGACTGCAGCATTAATCCCCTTGATAGCCCCTTGCTTATCCACCGAAATAATGGCATCTGAATGGTTTTCGTACAAGGCTTGATACCACTGTTCATTTTCATGAATCCGGCGATCCTTCTGAGTTAGACGCTGATTAATAAAGATACCGAACAAGGTCAACCCTAATGCAATAAAAGTACCCGCTGCGATCAGATACGCAAGAAGTGAAGGCTCAATCTGCATCCCCGAACCAGCCATTGCATCATGTGCATGATGAAATTGTGCAGCTGACATCCCCGTATAATGCATTCCCGAGATGCCCAGCCCCATAATGAGTCCGCTACCCATCTTGTACACCCATGTATAACGTGACTGATGCTGCCGGAAGAAAAACATGAGCCACAAGGCAGCAAATGAAGCTAAAGCTGCGATCAGGATGGATAACAACACTATGCCTGGTTCATATGTGATGGTAACCGACATGGCAGCCATTCCGATGTAATGCATGCTGCTAATGCCTGCGGTCATGAGCACCCCTGCGATCAGGAGCTTGCTTATTTTACCTGACTGCTGACCTGCAATATTTAACGCAACACCAGATGCAATGATTGCAAGCAGAACGGATAGAAAGACCTCACCTGTGGAATACGACACATGCATAGGAAGAACAAAAGCCAGCATGCCCACAAAATGCATGGACCAAATTCCCAAACCCATAGAGACTGCGCCGCAGGTAAGCCAGACATTTCGGGACATGCCCTTAGCCAGACTTACTCGGCCCGCAAGGTCAAGCGCTGCATAAGAAGCCAACGCTGCAATAATGTAAGATAAAATAACCAGTTCTAAGTTGTACGTTCCATGTAGGTGCTCCACTCACTTTGTCCTTTCAACCGGGAAATGCCTTGTATGTATGCAAAATGTAAAAAAAAGCGAGTGCGCTGTCTGGATGACAGGCACTCCCTCCACATCATTTGTCTGGAGACCACCGACTTATTATAAAGCCAAAGTCATACATCTCTAACCCGTTAATATTGATGTATATAGTCTAAACGTCCCAGACGTGAAAATCAACACTTTTTTCCAGATAAAACGAATGTTTAATATTGTCGAATTCCCATTCACCACGCGCCTTGAAGGCGCTTATCCCTCCATGCCATCCTTTCCTCACCACCTTATTCACCTTGGACCAGTTTTGCCTTCTTGCGAACTTCTTCGGTCATCGTCTGTTCATAGCCCTTCACATCGAGCTTGTTGAATTCCTTCACATATTCATCCCAGACCTTGTTAAAGCCAGCCGGACTGGTGAGGACTAGTTTGGGTACATATTTCTTTTGCAAATCTGTACGTTTCTGTCCATAGATTTGGGCTGGGGAACCTTGATCAAAAGCAATGCTCCAAGCCGGGTACCATGGACGTTCATCCGGCGCAGCGAACAGTTGAGAGAACGTCTCCACGCCATACTTCTCCAGAATGAGCTTATCTCCATCCGTATAGGAGAATTGGGCAACTTCGGGTTGTCGTTCTACACCGACAGAATTACCGTCAGGCAGAGTCGATCCATTACCGTAACGCGGCCAGCTGTACTCAAAATATTTGAATCCGAACGATTGACGGAACTCATCTGAATCTGTTTTCCGGATCATTTCCGCAGAGCGCGTAAACCGCCCCTTGTCATCCACTTCGTAGGTTTCTCCTTCGATCCCCCAGTTGGACAGAATCTGATTCTCATCCGTTAATAGGTTATCGAAGAATTGGATGATACGGACCGGATCTTCTGCACTTACGGTAATGCCAATCCCCCGGTTATTAACAAAGCTCGGCGGATCAGTATACTGATCCTTGGTGTTTGCGTCATACACAATCGGCAGTGCCATATAACGCAAATCGTCATTACCGGCTTCCTTCAGATTGTTCATTTCCTGCCCTACCTGCCAGGCATAATCAAAGAATCCAAGCACTTTCCCACTGGTCACTTTCGCAAGATACTGGTCATAGTTATCGACAAAGGAGGACTTATCAAACAGCCCTAATGAATTCATTTCATTCAACTTCTGCATCCAGCGTTTGGTCTCTTCGGTAAGCCCATAGTCCTTGGCTTCCTGTGTCTGCATATCCACCATAATGGCTCCATCATTCGGATAACCTGCAAGGTGCATGGCCGGATTAGTGATCGTAAAAAATTTATCATCATACGTCAATGACAGGAATCCAGTCAATCCTTCATCCTTATGTTTGTCAGCGTATTGTTTAATCAGATCCATGTATTCATTCAGTGTGGTGATCTTTGGATATCCAGCCTCCTTTAATACACGACGCTGTACCCAGAAGGCACCTTGATCCACATTCGGATTAGGCAGATAGTTTCCAACCACTGCGCTCATGGGCAGAAAATAAATGTTGCCATCTTCCTCTTTCATCAGGTTGTAGTACGACTCATACACCCGTTTAATGTTGGGTCCATACTGATCAATCAGATCGTTGAGAGGAATAAATGCACCCGTATCCACGATTTTGTCAATAGCCCCGTCCGGGACCATCACATCCGGGTACTTGTTGCTTGCAATCATCGTTCCAATTTTGGTATTAATATCACCAACCAGGTATTCAATTTTGAAATTAACCCCGGTTTGTTCCTCCAGCTTTTTGCCGATTGTGGTTTCATTTGTATTGATGTCCTTGCCTGAACCCGCTTTAAAATACGAGAAAGTCACTTTCTCTGTGCTTACTTTGCCGTCTCCCCCCGCTCCAGCTTCCGGTTTAATCTCACTTCCTCCCCAGGAACAAGCCGTCACCATGGTTAAAGCTAATACTGCCGGCAGCCAGCGCTTCAGCATGTGATTAACCAATATGAACGCACCCTCTTTCCCCCCTCTAATGTAAGCACTTTCATTATAAGGTTAATGACAAACTTTGTTTACCGGATAAACTATAGGTTTATGCCTTAGAATGTTTAATGCTTTGGTGGATTGGATGAATCTTCAAGGGGTAAACCAATTTCCACACGTGTGCCTGCCCTAGGAGCGCTATCGATCTGAATATGGAACCGGCTATCGTAGATCAGCTTCAGACGATAGATGACATTCTGTACACCTACGCGATCACCCATAGCGTCTTCCGTTTTCACGTAAGAGAGCAGCTGCTTTCTTTTGTCCTCTGTCATACCTGCCCCGGAATCCTCCACCACACAGATCAGTTCTGTACCTGTTCGTCGAATACAAAGCCGAATTTCCCCGCCTTCCTTCAGTGGTTCGATACCATGAATGCTGGCATTTTCAACAAAAGGCAACAATGTCATCTTGGGAATGGAACAATCCGCAGCCTCTGGGTCCAGATCAATCGTATAATCCAGCTTGTGACCGAAACGATATTTCTGGATTTCAAGAAAACAGGTCACATACTCCAATTCCTCCCGTATGCTGACTTTATCCCGATTCCAGGTGAGGGCATTTCGAAAAATTTTAGCCATATGATAAATAATTCGTGCCGTCTCATCCTCATCTTTCATGAGGCTGCGCATACGGATGGTCTCCAGCGCATTAAACAAAAAGTGTGGATTAATCTGGCTCTGCAATGCATTTAATTGGGCATGCCGCCGCTGTAACTCCAAATTTTTATGTTGAATGTCTGCTACATAGACGTCGTTAATCAAACGATGGATCGTCATCATCATGCGATTGAATTCGGCTGTAAGCTGCCCAATCTCGTCCGACGATTCAGGCTGTCTGATCGGTTCAAATCGCTGATGCTTCACTTTTTCCATGTGTTTCAGTATTCGAGCCAGCCTCACGTGGATTGTGCGTGTCATCCAGATAATAATCCAGGTCGGCAGTATCAGATTGATACAGGCCAGCACAACGACAAGGTGACTGGGTTTGCCCAATTCCTTGTAAATTTCGGATTCATCAAACACTCCGTTGATTTTCCATCCCTCCATTTCACCGGACAATGGATAAGCCATTTCGAACTCTTTCTTACTTTGTTGATCCATGACATCACTATAATTCACGAGTTGACTGGACCATGGGATACCAGAATCCGTCGAGTAGTCTATTTGTCCAGCCGGATTAATCAGATACAGGTTGCCCTGTACATTAAGGTTGGTGAAAATCTGGCGAATCGTCGATGGCTTCAGATCCAATCGTATGAACTTTTCCTTCCACCCGGGCAGAGCTTCATAATAATTGAGTTTGCGTAAAATGCTGAACGTCTGCCGATTCCCTTCAGGACCGGATCTCATCAGAATGGGTGCGGAATGTTTACTGTTTGCCAGCAGCCTGTATGGCTCGGACTGTCGAACCTCTTCGGTTAGAAACTCAACTCCCCCGGAAGGCAGTACACTTTTGTTATCCACATATATCGTCAAACCTTGGAGGGAGCGGTAACCGGAGTAATAGGTATTCAGGATTTTGCGAAGATAAGAATCGTAGGCTTCGATATACTGAACCGGATTGGTGTAATTCACATCCAGCATGTCATTCAGTATACTATCCGTATAAAAGCTTGAGGAAAAATCGGCCGCATTGCGAATTTCCCCCATAAATTGACTTCGAATCTGTTCCATTCCTTTGGAGAGGTCAGCCATTCGCTGGGATTTTACGTTCGCTATAGTCACCTGATAGAAAATAACATTAGTTAGAATAACGGGTACGAGTACAAAGAAGAGATATAAGATCAGCATTTTATCGCGTAAGCGGATATTATTAAAAAAGTTGAGCTTCACGCTTTCATCTCCCTACCCTTCATCCATGATGCGATTTCGATATTCCGTAGGAGCGCATGATTCCTTTTTCTCAAATTGAGTCGCGAAATAATCACTGCTTCCAAACCCAACCCTCTCGGCAATTTCATATACTCGCATATCCGTCTGACGCAGCAGCTTCTTGGCTTCCTCCATCCGAAGTTGAAGCAGGAAGTCGTTGAAATACACGCCATACACCTTGCGGAAGCGTTGACCCAAATAGACCGGATTCATGTAAAATTCGGAGGCAATACTTCTCAAACTAATATTGCTGCTGTAGTTGGCTTCAATATAATGTTTGATTTTCGTCATGGCACCCCTGTGATTGTACTGACGCTGTTCCGCCAGCTTCCGCGCTGAATCCAGCATGAAAACCGTCAACAACTGTCTGGCCTCAGCCAACGTTCCCCGATCTGCTTGCCATGCCAAAATTAGCTTGAACGAAGGTATCTCTTTCACATTCGCCTCAGCCGATTTCAGAATCGATAGAACCGCTGAGATCAGTTGGTGGATTGCAGACGTCACTGCAACAGGAGCGTAATTGGCCGTTCTCATATCGGTGAACCATTCACCCATTGCATACTCTAACGCCTGAATCCGTTGTTCCTCCATAAGTGTCAGGAGCTCCTGCTCCTTTTCATGATCGATATGCACCCACTGTACAGACTCATGCAGCATGTCATCATACAGAACGATCCCACTCTTCTCTGAAATAAATTTATAGGAAATCGCCTTCAGTGCGGTTTGATAGGCATGTCCAATGAGTAAAGGTTCATAACAAACCTTCCCGATATATATGCATACAGAGTCATGACCCATTTCGGCGAAGCAGGATTGCATTTGCCCGGCAACCGCATGTAGATTCATTGAATAAGGGCGTAGATGTTCCGGAGTTAACAGAACTCCGATACGTTCGCCGTGCTCTTTTACATGCAGATATGAGCGATTTGCATACATCTTTCCAAGAACAGACTGCACAATCCGGCCAAAATTTTCTCCGTTCCTGGCCCCCGGCCCCTCCTCTTGAACAGTATCCGAAACCTGGAAATGTGGCGTGTTATTCTCAAACAGCAGATATGCCAGCGGATCGTTAGCACTTGTACCCGTCAGTTCAATCCATTGTTCAACCGTTTCCAAATCCGATTCGCCATAAATAAACTGATTAAGTAATCTGACGTATTCCTGCTCACGTCGGGTTTGTTCAGCATGCTTGCGCCGATTCAACTCCTCCGCCAACTTGCGTAAAGTCCCTTCCAGTTCAATCTCATCAATTGGCTTCAAAATATAATCCTGTACCCCGTACCTCACGGCCTGCTGGGCATAAGCAAAATCATTATATCCACTCACGATGATAAAATAGGGCTGTTTGCACTTATTTAGAACCTGCTCATTACGCTCAACCGTGCGCCGGATCAATTCCAGTCCATCCGTCTCCGGCATACGTATGTCCGTAATGACAACGTCAGGCTGTAGCTCTTCGATCCGGGTACTAGCCTCATCCCCATCATTCGCCTCTCCAGCCACTTCGAACCCGCATGCTTCCCAGCGGATCAGTTTTCTAAGTCCTTTTCGTGCGTATACTTCATCATCAACCAGCAGTACCCGATGCATGCCCATCACCCTTCCCTTTGAATGACAATTGCAGTGTCCCTATATTCATCAGTAAAGAAAGCGATTACATAAAATTTTGTATTATTCTGCCTTTTATTGTTAAGGTCTGTGTGGTAAAAAGTCAACAGCTTTTCCTGCAAGCATTGCACAACAACTTCTGATATCCGTTATTCCCCAAAAAGAAATGGCATACCAAAAAAGCACAGCCCATAGGCTGTGCTGGTTCGAAGACCTCTACGATTGCACAGGTGCAGTCGTTTGACGAATCACCAGATTGGATGGCTCCGTTATGACTGGTGGAGTATAAGCAGGATTTTCAATCATGGCGATCAGATATTCGATGGATTTGATTCCAATGGAATGAATGTTTTGATTAATTGTGGTCAACCCCGGTTTGAACACTTCCGCATAGTATGTGTTATCAAATCCAACAACAGATACATCCTCAGGCACCCGTAAACCATGCTTCTCAATTTCGTGGATCGCACCAAAAGCAGACATATCTGAAGCACAGACAATCCCCGTAGGCTGGTCCTTCAATGCAAGCAATCGGCGAGCTGCCTTACTGCCACCATCGAAAGAATAGTCACAGACCTCCAGATACACCGTTGAATATGGAATGCCGCAGACTCGCAAACCTTCCCGATATCCATCCAGTCGAAGATTCGCTACGGCAGGCCCAAGTGTACCTGAAATATAGGCAATTTTCTGGTGACCCAGTTCATGCAAATGCTTCACACTCATGGCAATGGCATTTGCATTATCCGTCGTTATGTATCCTGCCCGCTTGCCAAACAAGTCGGTATCAACGAACATCGTCGGAATCTCAGCAGTAACCAATTCCTGAATACTCTCGTTGTCTCTTCCTTCCCCGAATACAACAACGCCATCCACATTTCGGCTGCGGCAATGTTTAATAAACGAGTATGTCGGATCATCAAAACGTGTAGATAAGCGAACAAGATCGTATCCGCTGTTTTCCAGCGCTGTTTTGATTCCTTCAAGCAACTCCGATACAAACGGATTGGTAAAAGGAACCGTCAACAATACACCTACCGTCCAAGAACGGCGTTTTACAAGTCCACGTGCAACCACATTCGGTTGATATTTCAATAGTTCGATGGCTATATTGACTTTTTTGCGAGTTTTGTCACTTACATCGGGATAATCGTTCAGCACTTTGGAAACGGTTGCAACAGATACGCCCGCCTCTTTGGCCACATCATGGATAGAAGCCACCTGATCACCTCAACCTCTTTCAAATCCCCTGTCTCCGGCTGCATTCACTATAACATCGGCAGGTTTGTCTACCCATTATAGCTTAAAACAGCCAGAAACGGTATCTCAGCTTCCAGCCAGTATTACCGCCTATTCCTGTTGATCTAATTTCCTGAGATCAAGTGCCAGTTTCTCCATAGTGGTAGCAAAAACCGCAAGCTCTTCTGAACGGGATGCCTGACGCCTTGCTCCCGAAGCAGTGTGCTCTGACTCCTGTTGAACACTGCCCAGCTTCTTCATGATCTGTGCCAAGTTCGACTGAATTTTTCCTTGAGCTTCTCGGGAACTAGCCGCAAGCTTGCGAACCTCACTGGCAACCACCTCGAATCCCCGTCCAAATTCTCCTGCATGTGCAGCTTCAATGGCGGCATTCAAACCCACTAGATGACTCTGATCCGAGATTTCACGAATGATCTCACCCATTTTGCCAATCTGATGAATTTCCTTAGTCAGCTCTTCCAACAGTCCATTGGCCTGATCCTGAGAGGCAGCCGTTTCTCTGGCCACATCAGAGATCGCCTGAGCATTTTCGTTCAATTCACTAATCATGCCCGTCAACTGCTGGGTAATCTGCGTGATCGCCAGCAACGTATGCTGCTGATCTTCAGCGAGTTGATTTAATTTTTCCTTTTCCTTCTTCTCGTAAGCCTCCAATACAAGCTGTGAGTCGAGGTTGAACATTTTACTAAGGGCCTGAATGACCACATGCCAGCGTTCAGGAATGACTTGCTGGAATATGCTTGTTGCAATATCGAGATAAACCATATACGTGCCCAAGTAATAATCTTCGGACAAACCAATGCGGGAATGGACCAGTCCGATTGCAATGCGCTGTTCAATGTATGCATCATCAACTACACCATCGGTCATGGATAACCAGTATAGCTTTTGTGTTTCCTTCAAACGATCAATGGAAGAGAAGCGGGCAATCAGATCGACCAAATTCGGATAATTGCCCACATGATTGTAGAAGTGGTCCACCACTTCGTCCACGACTTTCTCAAAAGCAGGTCGATGATCAGCAAGCAATTGCAGATCTCCGGCGGTCAATCCAATATAATCAAGTTGTTGTTGTCTTGCTATAGCAATACTCATAACTAGTTCTGTCAGCTCCTTAATAACCACAAAAAATATTAAATTGTAAATATCTGTATCGATTATAGACTAAATGACCTAATTTAACATATACCATAAGAACTAATTTGTCATGGAATTGACCTTCTTTGTCAGTTTATTAGTCTTAATTGTACATCTCCCCCATATAAAAAGACCCCTGACCCTGCTGTGAAGGAGCCTCACAGCAGGCGTCAGGAGCCTGATCCGGAATGGTTCGTTGCAGATTAGCGATTCAACAGGCTGCCCACATAACGGAGCAGTTCATTCGCGCTGGCTGCGGTATATCCATGTTCTTCAATCAAACGTTTAATCACTTCATTCATTCGTTTCAGTTGCGTCGCATCTGGTGTCTTGGTTGAAGTTGTAATCTTCACAATATCCTTCAAGTCAGTGAACAGTTTCTTTTCAATAGCTTCACGCAAACGATCATGACTGCTGTATTCGAACTTCCGTTCCTTGCGGGAATAAGCCGAGATGCGGATCAATATCTCTTCCCTGAAAGCCTTTTTGGCATTTTCGGAAATACCGATCTGCTCCTCTATCGAACGCATCAAGCGCTCATCCGGGTCCATCTCCTCATCCGTCAGTGGATCACGAATTTTGGCCCAGTTGCAGAATGCCTCGATATTATCGAGGTAATTTTCGAACAGCGTTCTGGCCGACTCTTCGAACGAGTAGACAAATGCTTTCTGCACTTCCTTCTTCGCCAGCTCATCATATTCTTTCCTAGCCAGGGCAATAAAGTTCAGATAACGCTCACGTTCCTCTTTTGAAATCGAAGCATGCTGATCCAGACCATCCTTGATCGCCCGGAGAATATCCAGCGCGTTAATGCACTGAAGGTTTTGCTTAATCAAAGCACTGGATATCCGGTTGATGACATAACGCGGGTCAATGCCCGACATGCCTTCATCCAAATATTCATTTTGCATCTCACGCAGATCAGCTTCTTTGTACCCTTCGACTTCTTCACCGTCATACATCCGCATTTTTTTGACCAGATCCATGCCTTGTTTCTTCGTTTCTTTCAAGCGGGTAAGTATGGAGAAAATGGCTGCAGTCCGCAGGGCATGCGGTGCAATATGGACATGCTTCATATCACTTTGCTGAATGAGCTTGCCATAAATCTTCTCTTCCTCGGAGACCTTCAGGTTGTAGGGAATTGGCATGACGATCATCCGGGATTGCAAGGCTTCATTCTTTTTGTTGGAAATAAATGATTTGTACTCGGATTCATTCGTATGCGCCACAATCATTTCATCCGCACTGATCAAGGCAAATCGGCCTGCTTTAAAATTTCCTTCCTGCGTCAGTGATAACAGGTTCCACAGAAACTTCTCATCACATTTCAGCATTTCCTGAAATTCCATCAATCCACGGTTGGCCTTGTTCAATTCACCGTCAAAACGATAGGCGCGTGGATCGGACTCGGAGCCGAATTCAGTAATGGTTGAGAAGTCGATACTTCCCGTCAGATCGGCAATATCCTGGGATTTGGGATCGGATGGACTGAATGTTCCGATTCCCACCCGGTTATCCTCGGAAATGGTGACCCGTTCCACTCGCACCTTGCTAATATCACCGCCATATTCGGTCCGAAGACGCATCTGGCAGGATGGGCAGAGATTGCCCTCAATGCGGACACCGATCTCCTTTTCCACTTCGGGACGAAGCTCCAGCGGAATCAGATGCAAGGGCTCCTCATGCATTGGGCATCCGTCAATGGCGTATATAGCACCCTTCTCTGTGCGGGAGAATTGTTCAAGGCCACGTTTCAGCAGCGTTACCAGTGTTGACTTACCTCCGCTGACCGGACCCATAAGCAGCAGAATCCGTTTGCGAACATCCAGACGGCGTGCTGCCGAGTGGAAATATTCTTCCACCAGCTTTTCAATGGACCGATCTAGCCCAAAAATCTCCTGTTCAAAAAACTTGTACCGTTTGTGCCCCCCAACTTCTTCCACGCCAAATGATTCAATCATCTGGTACACTCGTGCGTGAGCCGTCATTGCCGGAGTCGGGTCCTCTCTCAGCAGTGCAATATAATCTTCAAATGTCCCGTTCCATGATAAACGGTCACTCTCTGCCCGATGTTCCGCAACGCGTTCAAAAATATTCATGCTTGGTACCTCCCATGGCTCCTTTAGTGTGATTGTCAACCATTCCGAATGGTATGAAGAAATCAATAGAATTACGGCTTGTGCTTGAATACCAATCTTGCGGTCCGGATTAGTCCCGCCACCCTCTGTCCAAACATCATGTATTGTTGTGAAAAGTGTATTACATACCTATGCGGCAAATCGGATAAGTTGACCTCTTTTTTTCGATCTGCAGGTCTTAATTTGAGGCTTTCCCTGTTCTATCAGACATCTTGTGCGCTCAGAAAAAAAAGAACGGATATGATATAATGAAGGTTCTAAATTCAGAAAACGGAACAATAGATGGCCAGAGACGAGCCACTTCAGGAAAGGAGCAGAAACGATGGCAGTAAAGTACGAAACCGAGTTATATTCGCCTGTAAAGGCTTTTTTCGAACGACGCGGCTACGACGTGAAGGCTGAAGTCAAACATTGTGACCTGGTTGGGGTCAAATCGGATCAGAATGAACCACTCATTGTGGAGATGAAAAAAACATTTAATCTGTCTCTGCTGTTACAGGGAATGCAGCGCCTGAAGCTCAGCCCCTTCGTGTATCTGGCAGTTGAGCGGAACCGCAGCAAGCGTGGTGCCGTGAACCAGCGCTGGGGCGAATTGACCGCACTGTGCAGACAACTTGGGCTAGGGCTTATCACCGTTACGTTCTACAAAACCAAATCACCTCTGATTGATGTGCTGTGCGAACCTGCTGCCCAAGCTCCTATGTCTGGTAGCGGCAGCACCGGTGTCCGTAAAGGCGGTATACGGCGGCAACGACTGCTGAAGGAATTCGACGAGCGAAGTGGTGACTACAACACAGGAGGAAGCACACGCAGGCAGCTGGTCACCGCTTACAGGGAAAAAGCATTACGTGTAGCTTCCGCCCTTCGCGCTCAGGGAGAAGCCTCCCCCGCCTCGATCAGTAAACAGACAAGTGTGGGTTCCGCTGCGGCCATTTTGCAAAAAAACTATTATGGCTGGTTCGAGCGCTTATCCCGTGGACGATATGTGCTGACGGTTAAGGGTGTGCAGGCACTAACTGAGCATGCTCACATGCTTGAGGATAATGATATGATTGAACGGAGTATAAATGAACTAGAAATGGATATTTCCTTGAATCAACATGACGACAGTGAGCTTGAGTTTATTGCGGAAGTAGCGGAGCCCTACCTGATCCATGGAAAGAATGACTGAGGCAACAGGTAACGTAGCTTCATGCAAAATGAAGATGCGAAAAAGCCCATCATCTCGAATGGAGATGATGGGCTTTTTCGTGTTTCTATATATTAGGCTATTAGAAGCTTGCTGCTACTTCGGAAGCCAATTTCAGACCTGCTGCTACGATCTCTTGGGAACGGTCAGGTGAAGCATTGTGGCCTTCAACGATAACCAGTTCAGGGTTTTGGATACCCCAGAAGTTCAGTACATTTGTTACATATTTAACGGACATTTCAGCGGATGCCATAGGCTCTACGGAGTAAACTCCGCCACGTGCGTTCAACAATGCCACTTTTTTGTCGCCTACCAGACCTACAGGGCCTTCAGCAGTGTATTTGAACATTTTTCCAGCTTGGCTCAGGTAGGAAATGTAGTTCACCAGTGGTGCTGGAACAGTGAAGTTCCACAGTGGGAATGCAAATACTACTTTGTCTGCTGCCAAGAATTGATCTTGCAATTGTGCTGCCAGTGCAGCTGCTTTTTGCTCTTCAGCAGTTGCTTCGATACCATTAGCGGCTTTGTATCCACCTGTAATTACAGTGTTGCCGTAGTAAGGAATATCTGTATTGTAGAGATCCAGTTCGGTAACTGTGTCACCTGGGTGGGATTCTTTGTATGCGCTCAAAAATGCATCGTACAATTGTACGCTGACTGCTTGATCTGCAGGACGGTCGTTTGCTTTGACAAATAAAATGTTAGACATGTTCGTTCCCCCGTTAGTTAAAATATATGAGTGCTTCTCCTGAACTTGCAATGATTGCAGCTTATATAAAGAAAACAACAACTCATTAATACATATTATATATAAAAATGTTAGTGGATGCAATAACGTAATTACTTTGGGGGTAACCTATTTGCTTCCAAATCCAATGCCTGGAACTTCTGTTGTCCCAGGTTCCAGGCATGAATTTGACCCTACATTCTTTCTTTTCTAAATCCGGTTTAGCTCCGGGCTGTAAACTCTGTTATGGACTCACTGATCAGATTCATGCCAAGCAGCAACTCATCCCGGCCCGGATGGCTGAAGTTCAACCGGATGTACCGATGATCCTGTTCACCCGTGGAGCAGAGGGAACCGGGAAGGAAGGACACCCCTTTTAACAGCGCTGCTTTGAGCAGAGCTCCGCTGTCCAATCCATCCGGTAACTGTACCCACAGATACATCCCCCCTTCAGGAATGCTATACTGACTGCCTTTCCAACCCGGGCGCTTCAACAATTCGAGCATAAGCTTGAGTCTGGTCTTATACTCCCTGTTCAGCATGGAGAGATGATCACTCCACTTAAAAGGAGAATGGGCAAGCAGTTGATACAATAACCGCTGATTCATGGGACTGGACTGTCCGTCTGCTATCCGTTTCACGGAGGCCATAGCCTGGATCAAGGCCGGATGTCCGGCAGCCCAACCTGTACGCAGGGCAGGTGCTACAGTTTTGCTAAACGAACCAATGTAGAGAACATGTCCACCCTGATCCGCTGTATCCAGCGCAAAGAGGGAAGGATATTTCCGGTAGAAGTCTGCTGGTTCCAATCCATCGAAATGAAGTTCACCATAGGAGTCATCTTCCACGAGCAGCACTCCGTAGCGTGAACACAGATCAAGCACAGCCTCACGCCGTTCCATACTCCAAAGCACGCCGGTTGGATTGGAAAAACTGGGTGCAGCAAAAAGCAGCTTCGGTCTCACCTGCTGCATGTGATGCTCCAAAAGGTCAGGCAAAATGCCATCCCCATCGCCTGTGACGGGCACGATTTTGGCACCTTGCATCTCCAGAACCTCGAGACAGCCTGGAGAGGTAGGATGCTCGACCAGTACGGAATCTCCAGGCTCAAGCAGCAAACGCATCACAAGATCGATGGCCTGCTGAGTCCCTGTGGTCAATAAAATCTGCTCCGGGACTGTCCGTATGCCCTTGCGAGCATTCCAATCATTGTCCAGCCATTCTCTCAACGGTCTGTACCCTGCCGGCTCGCCATACTGCAATGCGGAGGGTCCGGAACTAAATACAGACACCGCTGCTTCTTCCAGCAGTTTGAATGGAAACAGCTCCTCCGCAGGCAGTTCTTCTGCCAGAGAAATGAAATAATCCCGACCAGACATCTCACGTATGTCCCTCAGCGGTGATGTCAAAAGCCTGTTTGTACGGGAGGCGAAGAAATACTTCATCGGTCCGTTCCCCTTTCATCCCTAATCCGAACTGTGCTCGCAGTCCGTAGCCCCTACAACCTATTCCTGTTGGACACTGAATATGACCAGACCGGAAACTTGACGAGTCATCGTATATAGGGATTCATGGAACCATGCTCGTCAGGATACGGTTTTGGTCTGCCTCGCATATAAAGCGTAACGTTCAATCGCCTGTGCCCTGCTGCTTACATCCAGTTTCACGTATATTTTACGCAGGTAATTATCAATCGAACGTCTGCTAACGTTAATCTCACTGGCTATTTTATCATAGGTTACGCCCTGAACAATTCTTTCCATGATAAAAGTTTCGGTTTCTGTTAATTCAACAATAAGTTCTTCTGCAGGAGATTCGACGGGCTGAGCCCACTCTGAACTGGCTAACCATGATAAAGGAATGGATACACATCCCTCACGCAACCCGGAAATCAGATGAATCAGCTGGCTAGGGGAAGCCTGTTTGGACAGCATACCACTAGCACCAAGACTGATCAGATGACGAAATAATTTTACATTGTCCTCGTCCGTTAGAATAATGATGTGACTATGAGCCGACAGATTTTTCATTTGGGATATATACTGATCCGCCTGGCCCTCAGGAAGCCGGTAATCCATCAAAATCAGATCGGGCTGGTGAATGTTCACCAGGTCAAGACCTTCGGACCCGGTCGAAGTCATCCCCCGTACCAACAGATCCTGCTGTTCTTCCAAAATCAATTTTGTTCCCAGCATGCTGGTGGGGTGGATATCTACGATGACCACCTGCCATACTTTTTTCATTGTTGTTCCCCCTGTTATGTATTGGACAAATTCCTTTTCTACCATCAGCCATGATAATGCCTCTATCCTTGCGACAGTCCGTGTATAGAAGAAGTAAAAGTCGGATAATGTCGAAAAATAGAAAAACACTTGATACAGCTGTAAGAACAGCTCTATTTCTACTGTATTTTGCTGTCGTCACATCAGGACTTTTGTCTTCCCAAGCGAAGAAAGATCAAAATATAGTATAAATTTCCTGCATTTCTATCTAAAAAAGTCGAAAAACTTGCCCAAAGTTCCTACTTATTGCATCTATAAGAAATTGTATCCTAGGACTTCCTTCCGATGCAATCTCTTTTTATCCTATTACTCAAAGAATTTCATTTTTGCGTAATCAATAGTGGCATGATAGAATGAGGACTGGAAAATTTTTTGTACCTATAAATAACCAGGAGTGATGATATGAAACCTTCTGTCCAACCTTCTGACATCCATCACACCCGGAGCGCCAAAGGTAAGGCCGGATCTTCAGTCAAGCTGTTTCTGGTCATGTGGATTGTTCTCATTGCACTTGGAGTACTCGGAACCTACTATTATAGTAACCACCTCCAGCAACAGATGATTAATCAGCTTCAGACCCATAATCAACAGCAGATTGCAGCGCTCAAAGCCGACTACGAAAAGCAGCTAACAACGATATCCAAGGAAGTAGCGGACCTGCAGGGCCAGGTGCAGTCCTTTAATGAATTACTGACTTTCACCAAGGATAATGCAAACGATAAAACCGACAACAGCAACAAATTGTATACCCAACTGAGCGAAGTCAAAAAACAACTGGAGACACTCCAGAAAAAGATGGACCTGCTCAAATGATTACACCCGTAAAAAAGGTTAATCGTTTATTTATGCTTGCACTTGCTCCTTTTGTTGGATTGATGTTATGCATGCTGCTGATTCGTCCTCCGCTTGAACCGGGAGACTTCATTCATTCCGGTCTGGCTGAAGAGAATGTTACACCCCGGACCCAGGCAATTAGCCAAGAGCTTGCAGGGGCAAAAGAAGCTGCTGTTCAGACTTCTTCTTCTATTAAAAGAACAACACAGCTGTACAATCAGACAACGAGTACGATGTCGACGCTTGTACAGAAGGCTACGGTTCAAGCCGCTCGCCCGGAAACGATCTACAATCAACGGATCTCATCCAAGCTGGGCGTTCCGTTTGAACGGATAGACAGTGATCGAGTTACGATTGAACTCTATAGGGTCAATCCAGGCGCCTATAAAGGCTATGCGATGAAAATCAAGCTAAAAGACCCCACGGCCATGAAGATGGCTCTGGACAGCGAGCCAGGCCGATCTGAGACAACTATGCAAGCGGTCAAGCGCAGCGGTGCCATTGCCGGAATTAATGCCGGAGGATTCGCCGACAGCGGCGGAAAACGGTATCCGCTGAGTACTACCGTTATGGACGGCAAGTATGTGAATGGTTTTCAGGCCAGCTTTAAGGATCTGTTTTTTGTAGGTCTTGATAATGCCGGTAAGCTGGTAGGCGGTAAATTTTTCGACAAAAGTTCCCTGGATCGCCTACAACCCCAATTTGGTGCCACATTTGTACCCGTGCTCTTGCAGAATGGACAAAAAACGGTCATTCCCGCCAAATGGAAAGTTTCACCCAAGCGGGCTCCACGCACCGTGATCGGCAACTACAAGGACGATCAATTGTTGATTATCGTTGTTGACGGGTATAACGAAGGGGGCAGCTCAGGAGCCACCCTGGAAGAGCTGCAAGGACGTTTGTACAAACTTGGCGTCATGGACGCCTATAATCTGGATGGCGGCGGATCGTCCTCACTCATCGTGAACAACCGGGTTGTGAATAACCCTTCGGATGGGAGCCTCCGACCGGTACCTACTCACTTTTTATTTTACAAATGATGGAGTGAAGCATTTCTTTTCTTCCTATAATGGTTATAATAGAAGTAAAGATTTTGCAGGAGGTGCTATGGTATGTCATTTTCACTGACATTTTGGATTATTGCAATTGTATTGGCTCTCTTCCTTACAGGCATTCTCACTTCATCCTACAACAATGACAAAACTAAGGGCCTTTAAGGGCCAAGCCTCTCCTGGTGAGAGGTTTTTTCATTTTATAATGGGTCAAATAAACAAGCTAAACAAGAGACAAGGCTTAAAAGAATGCTTCAATTCTTCTAAGCCTTGTCTCTTGCTGTACAGTCGTCGTTTAACACAACATCCATGGAATGAAGAGGGGGCAGCGTCGTCAATAGCTAACCGCCTTTTCACCTTGGGCTTGTGCAAGATATGCTGACTGTACCTTGCTGTTTACCGACCCGCCCTCCACCAGTGTCACGTAGATGCGTTCATGATCAACAGGCTCTCCGGCAATAATCTTGATTAATTGTTCGGCTGCCAGTGCGCCCCATTTTCGTTTGGAATAATCAATCGTGACCAGTCTTGGCTGCACATATTTGCTAAGTTCAATATTATCAAATCCGATAATATCAATCTCCTGACCAATGTTTAACTCGCTATCAGCGAGCCGGTCACACATCCCAATCGCCATCTCGTCATTGAGACAAAACACCCCAACTGGTTGAGTATATTCCTGAATAATACGTTCGGCTGCCCGTTCTCCGCCACTCTTCTCGAAATCTCCGGTAATTTCGATCCATTCCACATTCGCTTCCCGCTCCGATACTTGCCTCACAGCCTTCAACCGCTGAGCCGAGTCAAATGAACCTTCAGGACCTGTCACGACATAGATCTTCGTGTGTCCCTGTTCGATCAAATGCTCCATCGCAAGGGTTGCTCCTGCCTTGTTATCCAGTAGAACCTGATTAATATTGGGGTGATCCAGTTCCCGGTCAAGAACGACAATCTTGTGTCCTATGTCTGCATATTGCATTAGTTCCTTGCTCGCAAATGTATGATCCAGAATGACAGCACCATCAATCATTCGCTCCGGAAGCATTCGATGAGATTGTTTCCCGCTGCACACAATCAGGTCGTACCCTTGCGCGTTACATACAGATTTCATACCACTAAGTAAGTCTCCATATACATCCCCGCTAAAATCCGTCAGAAATACACCCAGAATTTTGGATTCTCTCTTCTTCAATGTTCTGGCAGCAGCATTGGGAACATAGTTCAGCTCTTTGGCGATAGCCAAAATTTTGGAACGGGTCTCATCTGTCACTTTGTTGCTACCATTCAGAGCGTATGACACGGTAGAGATCGAAACTCCCGCCTGTTTGGCGATATCCTTGATACTGACCACATTCTTCGCTCCCCTGTTATGTTCATCAGGCCCTTCGAAATCGAAGGACCTGACATCTAAAATATTTATACTTGATAAAATGGACTAACGTTTACACGATTAACTGTAAATCTCAATCACGTTATTCTCGCTCAGGCTCTGTTCAAGCTCCTTACGTGAAATACGCAGTCCACCAAGACGATAAGGTTGTTGCAACCTAGTCGCATCCAGTTCCTTGCCATTCAGCACAATACGTTGTACGGCCTCTCCGCTGAGATGATAGACGAAGGTTACCTTTTTGCCGGCAAATTGGAAATCAAAATGCAAGCCATCCAAGCTGACAGGTAACACAGGGTCCAGAACCAGATCTTCTTCCTCCTGGCGAATACCCAGGGCGTTCGAAATGAGCTGATTCATGTAGATTCCCGGTCCACTGGAGTAGATTCTCCAGCCGCCCTTCACCTGCACATCTCCGGTGCGAAGCTTATCGAACTGCTCCTGCGCTGCATAACGGTTGTTGAATTTCCCGTCAGAACTGCTGAAGTAGGCATTACTCTGGCGTAGATCTGCGTTAGGAACAGCTTCCTGAATACCCACTGGATTGATAATGCCCAGCCCATTCCAGACCTCATCCGGGTTGCCCAGCTTCGCCATGGCTTCAATATAACGGATGTGAGCATGAACATATTGCAAGCCCACTTCACGTCCGAAGTTGGATGCCTGCTCTGCACGTTTGAAATGAGTGCTGACGCCGCCATCATATTGTGCTGGACGATTCATCAATCTGACACCATCCGGGCAGTACAGCTTGTCCTTGATCAGTTCATAATGGGATTGCGCTTGCTCAGGTTCCAGCAACTCGGCAATCATGCTGCGTGTCATCGGCAGCAAACGGTACTGAATACCTGTCTCGCTGTCATCCGGATGCAGCATGCGCTTCGCTTGTGCCGGATCTTCCATATATACAAAGCCCGGAATCACATCGGTATCCAACATATACTTGCTGAAGTCCCTTTTCACACCCGCTGCCATATCGCTTAATTCCGAAGAAAGCTCCGGTTTCACAGGCGCAAGCGCTCTGGATAGCTGCTTCAACGTTTGATAGGTGAGCGCCACAGTCCAGCTGCTGACCATATATTGCTTCAATTGAGCATTGGCAGGCTGTAATGTATCGTCCCAGTCCCCGTCACCATATGAAGAGAGGAATGTATCATGCAGGAAATGACTGCGGATATACTCCAGTTCTTTCTGGGCATGCTCCAGCACGCTGGCTGTCTGATCAGTAAAGTCAAAACCATGTTTTACGGTATAAGGTACTTCCTCATTCAGAATCGAATAATCCTTGGTGGCAATCAGATAATCACTTAGCACTTTGAGAGGCCAAACAATAATGTCACCATGGCTTTCTTCCTGCTGAACTTTGAAATAACGATCGAACATAAACCATTGCGGCCAGTTACCGTCATCCTCATACTGATGCGAATATACCGTCTTCAGAATGTCGCGAACCTGCTCATACTTTTGTGTAGCCATAAAGTATTCGACCGGACCCTGGCAGACATCCCGTGTACCCCAAGCTGCACCGCCATATTGCTCCAATCCGTGAGGAACAGAGTAATGCACCAGCATATTGTGGGTGTACCACCATGCAAGAGCATTCACTTTGAACAACTCATCTGCTCCTTGCTTCTGAGGTTGAGACAAATGGAACCCATTCATCACTTCTGCATAGAAGGTACGATAAGCTGCCAC
This sequence comes from Paenibacillus sp. O199, assembly GCF_001636635.1. NCBI lineage: Bacteria > Bacillati > Bacillota > Bacilli > Caryophanales > Paenibacillaceae > Paenibacillus > Paenibacillus sp. O199. The sequence continues at coordinate 304,633 of NZ_LGRP01000004.1, read as the reverse complement.
TTCCTCTTCGAAGCTGCGTGTCGAGGATGCAATCTGTCCTCCTTCCAACAGCCCTTGAATGGTCAATGTCCATTCAGCACTGCTGTCCAGTCGTAAAGTCGTCAGTGAGTCGTCGCCTGCGTTTACTCCACTAGCCAGTTCAGTCTCATCGCCAACCGTCACTCCTGCTCCGCTTACCCGCATGCGGTACTCCAGATTAGGATATACTTCGGCACTGAGGGAGCTGTGATCTGCCTTGAAGATCAATTCACCATTCTGCTCCGAAACATGAACAGGAAGTTCATATTCATTCACATTCATCGTAATCTGATTGGTAATCAAGTATCGATAAGCTATTCCTTTTTCCGACTTCACATGAAGATGTACTTCAGGAGTATCCAAAGTTGTATAATTCGTGATAATCAGCGTATCCTCAGCTGTTTTGTAATACCAGCGAACATAGTTGAAGCCCATTTCAAACAGGGAAGGCATCGTGAGTAGGTGGAAGATTCCTTCAACCTCGACGTAGATCCGCTGACCGGATGATTTGGGTATGTTGAGTGCGCTACGTGCATTGCTCATCATTTTATTGAAGTTCGTATTTCCCACAACCACATGGGAATTGAAGATACCATACATATAGGAAGACGTTGTGATTACGTTCTGACCCAGCTTCACATTGTTACCACTCATCAGAATATGTCCATGCGGACGTTCCACACGCATTTCCTTTTCCTTGAGCACAATATGCTCATACGTATCTGTAAAGAACGCCAGCAATTTACCATCCGCGCGCTCTTCTTGATGTCTCTTCGAAGCCGGGAAACGGGAATTCACTTCTTCTTCGGTCATCGATAAAGTAGGCAAGGGTTCACCCACTACCGGATGGAGAGATACTTTTGGGAATACGTTGGATACTGCTTGTACCGTGCTTGCATTCTCTTGACGCTTCGCTTCATACTCGTCCCAAGCCTGTTGGAGAACATCCTGGTATTCGAGTTCCTTCACCGCTTCAGCGTGGTTAGACTGAAAGAGTCCATAGAACACAAAGCGAGCTTCGCCACTCAACACCACTTTTTCGGACTGCAGGGCTGTATATGCAAATTCATACTGGTACACTTCATTCGCAAGTGTTGGCTTACCCAGACTTTCAGGGACATTCGTCTCCTTGTAACTCAAGCCAAAGAACTGAAATCCATCTGTGGAGTAACCTGCTGCACGGGTTAATGAACCCTGTTGAAGATAAGGAAAAGCCCCGCCCTGCGGTTGATTCTGCCGTGAAGCTACGATATATCCAAGTTTCGCATCCTCAAATACGGCATGGTCAATATATTGCGACAAGTAAGCCTCATTGCTGCGTACCGCACCTGGATCGGCATTGCCGACATCCTGGCCATAGACCACGTCGACCTCTTCTCCATTACCGTTTACGGTTACATCCCAGAACCATACACCTTTTGTTGTTGGAGCAAATACAACCTGATAGCCTACACCCTCAGCGGTACCTGTCCATACCATACGACTGCTGTCGGTGCTCACCTGGCTGTCGGAGTGAATGCCAAGCATTGGCACAAAACGAATGCCGGATTCACTGTGAAAACGCAAGTATAGATTGTTCATGGAGCCGTCCACCGGACTAGCCATCCACTGATTAATCATCGTTGTTCCACTTACAGCCTTGAACAAATCACCGCTTTCCCAGAACGTAAAGCACAGGTCGCCGGATTGTACGTTGATTTGAGATTTATTCATGGTCTTCATATATCTATTCATATCCTCCTATCCTGCCTTGTTCCCTGCTGCTGAACAGAAGAGAAGAAGGCAGTGCAGATTTGCTGCTTTTGTATGATGAGTTCAATCATTCATCGATATGAGGTGTATCCCATTACACCAGCTTGAACGTGCTCTCCAATGTATCGCGGCTATTCGGCCCTACGAAAATGTGGAATGTTCCATTATCACTGCGATGACTCAAATCGGAATGATGATAACGAAGCTGTTCTTCGTTTAATGTAAATGCAGCCGTACCACTTTCACCCGGTGCGAGTGACAGCTTGACATACCCTTTCAGCTCACGCATTGGACGTACAACTTCACCAGTGACATCACGTACGTACAACTGAACCGTCTCTACGCCAGCACGTTCGCCAGCATTGGTTACACGCACTTGGATTGTCAGAGGTTGATCAGCAGTCATTTCATTGCTTGAAACTTCCAGGTCACCATACTCAAACGAGGTGTATGACAAGCCGTAGCCAAACGGAAGCAGCGGATCATTCGGACTATCAATATATTTGGAAACATAACGCTCTTCCGTCTTTTGCGGATTGAGTGGACGTCCTGTATTAAAATGATTGTAATATACCGGTATCTGACCTACAGATTGCGGGAAGGACATCGTCAGACGCGCAGATGGATTCACCACACCTGTCAATACATCGGCAATGGCCGCTCCACCCTCACTGCCCGGGAACCACGCTTCAAGCACAGCATCGGATTCTTCAAATACACCATGTAAGTCCAGAGGGCGACCGTTGAAAATAACGCTGGCGATTGGTTTGCCGGCTGCTTTGAGCTGTTTAACCAATTCCAGTTGAGCTGCTGGCAAACGAATATCCGTACGCGATCCACCTTCACCACTCATTTCGGAATCTTCACCAAGTGCAAGCACGATCAGATCAGCTTTGCTTGCTACTTCAAGCGCTTCAGCAATCTGTTCAGCCGTGATCGTGTGAACGTTGCTGCCTTGAGCCATATGAACTTTCCCGGCAGTAAGACGTTCCTGCAAAGCAGTTCCGAGTTTAACGGCATCTTCTTTGACACCTTCACAGGACCACCATCCGAGAATGTCTTCACTTTGGGCAAAAGGTCCAATTAACGCTACATTGGCTTCTGGCTTCAGCGGAAGCACGTGATTATCATTTTTCAACAATACAGCAGATTTGGTTGCAAGCTCATACGATACCTGACGATGTTCTTTCGAGAACACGATCTCGCGCTCACGCTCCGGATCCGCTGCACGCAGTGGATTATCGAACAATCCCAGCTTTTCTTTCAGTTGCAGAATACGCAGCACCGCTTCATCAATGAGCTTTTCTTCCACTTCTCCGTTCTTGATCAACTCTGGCAGATGATGAACATAACAAGGTGTCATCATCTCGATGTCCACTCCTGCACGAATGGCGCGGTATGCAGCTTCACGATCATCTTCAGCTGCGCCATGAGCAATCATCTCGCGAATGGAAGCCCAATCCGAGATCAATACACCATCAAAGCCCCACTCGTCACGCAAGATATCACGCATGAGCTTCTCATTTCCGCTCGCTGGAATACCCTCTACAGTATTGAATGAAGCCATAACCATTTCGACGCCTGCATCCAGTGCTGCCTTGTAAGCCGGTAAATAGTACTCACGCAAGTTGCGTTCAGACATGTCGACCGTGTTGTAATCACGACCACCTTCTGCTGCCCCATATGCTGCAAAGTGTTTTACACAAGCCGCCAGACGATCCGGCTCATCCTTCAAACTGTCGCCCTGATATCCACGTACAAATGCCGCAGAGAACAGACTGTTCAAATAAGGATCTTCGCCTGTCGTCTCCATTACTCGACCCCAGCGCGGATCACGAACAAGATCGACCATCGGTGCAAAAGTGACATGGAGGCCAGATACGGCGGATTCACGTGCTGAAATCTCAGCACTTTTCTCAGCCAGTTCGGTGTCCCATGAACAGCCAATGGCTAGCGGGATGGGGAAAATGGTCTTAAAACCATGCACGACGTCCGCCATGAACAAGAGCGGAATGCCGAGACGGCTTTTTTTCAGGTAAGCTTGCTGTACATCTATAATGGCCTGTGCACCAGACAATCCCAGAATGGAGCCACTGGCATCCACGGACTGCTCCGTGATTCCCATCTCTTCCATTGGACCTGTGATCTGACCTTCAACATTGGTTCCTTCATAAAAGTTAGCGGTCAGCTGAAGCAGCTGGGCCGTTTTTTCTTCCAGGGTCATTTGGTTTACAAGGTCTAGCAACTGCTCGTTATTCATAGACATTATCCTCCACTACATGTTGTTGAAATAAAGAACCCGGCTGCGTTCGGGGAGAGACCGCGCACCGGGTTCGATTGGATGGGACAGACAGAACACACCTGTCATATCCCATCTTGCTAATTACTGAATGATTACTTGAATTCTTTGTTCAGTTCATCCAGATAAGGTTGAACCAGGGACATTTTACTGTTTACCCATTCTTTCCAGTTCGCTTCAAGATCTCCATTTTTGAGGATCAAGTTGGCATATTCATTCTGGTAGTCGAATGAAGCCTGACTTTTAGCTTTGGAATCGTACAGGTTGATATCCCAGTCGTATGTTGCGAGTGACTGACCTTCTGTACCGAGTTTTGCTTTTTCCTCGAACAGCTTCACAGCTCTATCACGATAATCCTTTTTAATTGCAGGATTTACAACACTAAAGTCGTCACCCAGCAGGTACAGACCTTCGAAACGTGCTGGGTATTTGTCTTCCAGAACAGTTCCTTCTGGCAGCAAGCTAACCAGTTCTTTGTTTTCATCATATTTCCAATCTTTACCTTCGAAGCCCATGTTGATGAGTAGTTGTCCTTCTTTGGTAGTCGAGTAGTCGATCAGATCCATGATCCGTTCGAATTTCTCGTCACTGATGTTCGGATTGAAGATCAATGCAGACCAGAAGTTCGCTTGCTCCATGTTGCGGTATTTCCCATCATCGCCCAATACGATTGCTGTGTGTACCAGGTCATCACTATCTACACCCAGATTCTTTCTCATATCAGAATCCAGACCTTGTCTGTACGAAGCCAGTCCGCCCAGACTTGTTACTGCAGCTGTACCTGTTACTTTGAAGTTGTTTTGACCTTCATTGTTTTTCCATGTGTAGAACTCAGGATTGAGCAAGCCATCTTTGTAGGCTTTTTGCATCAATTTAAGTCCTGTCAGAGTTTCAGGATCTGATGGTCCCCAGTGGAACTGACCATCTTCTCCTTTATAGAACGGAGAGTCAGTCATGGCATGCACACTGTTCGGCATAATGATATTCGTCATGGCATCTGCCGCATTGTAGGACAGAGGTACAAGTTTGTTGCCCACTTTGCCTGGATCTTTTTCTTTCACAAGCTCAGCGTATTCATTCAATTCAGTAGTTGTATATGCATCTTTCAGTTCGAAACCAACCGCTTCAGCCCAGTCTTTACGAAGCGCAATGACACCAATTTGGTTCGTCAATGGGTCAGCAGGTTTGTTCTCGAAATAGATTGGTCTTGGCAGGACGTATGTTCCACCCGTCAGTTCTTCCAGCTTGTCTCCAAGACCGGTCAACTTGTAGGCTGCTGCCACGTTAGGCCAGCGTTCTTTCCAGTCATCCGGGAATTTGTAGAACAGGCCTTGATCAATACTGTTCATGGCATCGCCATGCACGTAGTTCCATACTGCTACATCCGGCAAATCGCCAGAGTTGATCCACAGACGAAGCTTCTCGCCCCATGAATCCCAATCGATATAGTTGTAATCCCATGTTACATTGAACTTGTCTGTCCAGAACTTGTGGAAGTCATTATCCAAGTTCCCGTTTTTAATTTCTGTCAGGTTAGCTACTGAGATGGTCAGGTTGTCTTTGTAATTTCCCTCTGCATCTTTTTCGTTACCACCTGAAGCTCCTTGGCTGGAACAAGCGGTCACCATCAGCATAACTACACTAAGCGTGATGGCAAAGAGAGCTCTTACTGACAACTTTTTGTTCGTTTTCATGTTTTACCCCCATGTTTTTTAGTAGAATTTTAATGCAAAATCCTATACGTATAATCAGGTCTTGATAGCCCCTGTTAATACCCCTTTGGCAAAGTGTTTTTGCAGCATTGGGAAGAAACACATAATTGGTACCATGGTGACAAATACTGCCGCCATCTTCATACCCATTGAGAAATTGCTTGCTTGGGCAGCATCCACACTGGATGCATTGGATGCGTTCGTCTGGGATGTGACGATAATGTTTCTGAGTACATTCTGGAGCGGTAACTGATCCGCTTTTCGAAGGAATATCATCGCATCATACCAACTGTTCCAGTACGCCACACCGTAGAACAACGTGATCGTAGCCATGATTGGTGTTGCTAGTGGCAGAACTACCGAGAACAGGATTCTCCACTCTCCTGCACCATCCAGTCTCGCCGATTCCATCAGCGATTCAGGCAAGGTATAGAAGTAGTTCATCATCAGAATCATGTTGAAAGCACTAAAGCTTCCCGCCAGAATAACGGACCACAGCGTACCTGTAAGGTGAAGTGATTTCATGATCAGGTACAGCGGTACAATACCACCATTAAAGATCATGGTGAACAGTACTAAGAAAAAGAGAAATTTCTTGAACGGAAATTTGTTGCGACTAAGGCCATATGCCATGCTTGTTGTCAGGAACAAGCTGAGTGGCAAACCGATGACTAGCAAAATAATTGTATTTTTGTACCCCGACAGAATCGTTCCGTCAGCGAACAACGCCTTATAGGAATCCAATGTCCATTCTTTAGGGAACATCAAAAATGGATTGTCAGCATATTCTTTTTGTGTTGCGAACGAGATCATAATGACATTCCAGAACGGAATCAGAATCATCAGAGCAAGCACAAGTAAAATGGCGAAAATAATGTAATCGAGAAATGTCATTTTTTCTGTACCAATTCTCGGTTTTTTGTTAGACTTCTTACTCATTTCATTTTTCCTCCTCTCTTATCGGAACAAACCGTCTCCGCCAAGCCACTTGGCAAATCTGTCTGCGAGAAGCAGCAAGACCATATTCACGAGGGAACGGAACAAGCTGACCGCTGTCGAGAATGAGAAGTCCGTTGAGGACTGGAACGTAATCCGATAGATATATACATCCAATACTTCCGATACATTTTTAGTTGCGGCATTTGCCAAGTTGAAGATCTGGTCGAAACCGGAAGACATCAATCCACCAACCGACAGAATGAACATGACGGTGATTGTTGGAAGTATGTTTGGCAATGTAATCTTGAACATCTGCTGCATACGGGAAGCGCCGTCAATCTGCGCCGATTCATACTGATCCTGATCAATACCGGAAATGGCTGCCAGGAAGATAATCGCACCCCATCCGCTTGATTTCCAAATATCCGTCAACAGCAGCATCGGTACAAAGTTAGACTCGGAACCAAGGAAGTTAATGGTTGGCAATCCAAGCAAACCAAGTGCGCTGTTTACCAGTCCGTCATAAGCCAAGACGTTGATGACTACCCCGGATACGATGATCCATGAAAGGAAGTGAGGGAACGTAAGAACCGTCTGGAACCACTTTTTCCCTCTGCGCATCCGCAATTCATTCAACAACAGGGCAAGAATAATCGGGAACGGGAACTGAATAATCAGTTTTAGAATGTTGATGTACAGCGTCCGCCATACCGCGTCAATAAAGGTTGGATCCCGGAAAACGTATTTGAAATTCTCAAATCCGCTCCATGGGCTTCCCCAAATCCCCAGGTTTGCCTTGTAGTCTTTAAACGCAAGAGACAGGCCACCCATTGGCATGTAGGCAAACAGGATCAGCCAGACGAGCCCTGGAATAAGCAGGGTGTACGTCATTCTGTGCTTCCAGATTTCACTCCAGAGCGAATTGCCTTTCAAGTTTCCCTTCAGCTTTTTGCTAGGTCCTTCGGCTGCAGGTTTCAAATTGCATCTCCTCACTCTACTTTGGTCTTGTCGTTATACAGAAAATCAAACATTGTTCTCAGGTGTTGCTCCCAGAATCTCCATTCATGGGTACCCGGTGTCTCCACATACCGAAACTCAAAATTCGTTTCCTGCATGTATTCCGCGAATTTGCGATTCATATCCACAAACGGATCAATGTCACCACAACAACTCAGAATATCCGGTAAATCTCCACCTTGCTTCAACAGCTTGGCAGACAGTGCGTACAGGTCCTGATCAGGTTTTACCTGTAACCGTTCTCCAAAAACCGCTTTCATTTCCTTGATCATGCCTGATGGCATCTCCGGATCGTGAAGCCGGGTCTGAATATCAGTTACACCTGATAAGGACACCGCTTTGCGGTACCTCTCGGGATATGTCAGTGCACATTTCAATGCACCGTACCCACCCATGGATAGACCGGCTACGAAAGTCTTTGCCGGGTCTGTATTGAGATTGAGCTGACGCCTGCAGAATTCAGGCAGCTCCTGAGTGATGTAATGGAAGTAATTCAGGCCGTATTCCATATCGGTGTAATAGCTTCGGTTCGCTTCCGGCATAATGATGGTACAGCCATATTGTTGCGCATACATTTCAATTGTAGTCAAACGTTGCCATGTACTTGCGTTATCGCCTGCCCCATGCAGCAAATATAGCGTACCGCCTGAAGTGTCTCCGGAGTCACTGGACACTACATGTATGCTTGTATTCATGCATACCGTAGGCGATCCGGTTTCGATCGTTATATGCGCCATATGTAACCCCTTTCATCGTCGGCTGCTGTCTGTAAACTTCTGTTTCTCTGCCTTTTTGTTGCAACTTCCAGTGATTCCCCCGTATTTCGCTCGGTTATCGAAACGATTTTCTCGAATCGTTTCAAAACATAGCCAACGTTGATTTACTTGGACTTGATTACAACACATTTTACGTGGAAGCGATTTCTTCGAATCGTTTCGAATAAATCATAATCCCGAAGTACAAACCCTGTCAATAACCTTTTTACAAATTTCGCGCTTTTTTCTCAAAAAACTGATTTTCCGTGATAAAATTTGCGTCAAAAGGCACTTTTAATTTGAAACAATTTCCTTTAAGTAACCGTTTGCACCTATTCATTGACATTGAACTTCGTTTGTACTAACATAAGTTCTAATTTTTGATCCAGATTGCGGAAACGTTTCACCAACAGTTAAAATTCTTCTTTTTTAGAAAGGATGTTAAGATGTCTAGTATTATTAATTCTTTTGTTCATCATATAGATGAGCAGCAGTTAAACGTTCATTCTGTTCGGGTATTGCAGAGAGGGGTTACAATCGGAGCGTGGGATCGCACCAGCGATATGCGCCGCTTACAGCATTCTGTCAGCAAATCGTTCACCTGCATGGCGATTGGACTTGCTTTAGATGCGGGCACACTTACACTTGAATCCAGACTAGGAGACTATTTCACATCACCAACACCTGCTTCCCATTTAACAGCCTTCCCTCCTGCGGACCTCACCCTGTACGATTTGCTGCGAATGTCATCGGGGCATGACGTACCTGTGTTATGGGCAGAAGAGCGAGCCACCCTTCCTGAGAAAGATTGGGCGAAATATTACATGTCCCTTCCTTTGAACAGAGTTCCTGGTGAAACGTTTACATACAGCAGTGCAGATACGTTTATGATCTCCGCCATGTTCCAGGCTGCCTCTGGTCAAACCGTTAAGGACTATCTGACTCCCCGGCTATTCGAGCCACTGGGCATTACGAATGTAGAGTGGGAGACTTCTCCCTTAGGCATTACATTGGGCTGTGCGGGCCTGCAACTCACCAATGAGGAATTAGGCAGGTTCGGTCAACTGTTGCTTCAGGAGGGCCACTGGAACGGCGAGCAGCTCATTCCTGCGGAATGGATCCGATTAGCGACAACACAACAGATCCCTACACCAGGAGACGGCGACTGGGGACAAGGTTATGGATATCAATTCTGGAGATGTTCCCATAACGCTTACCGTGCTGATGGCGCCAATGGTCAACTATGTGTTGTCCTACCGGAGCTGGAGTCCGTCGTTGCCATCAATAGTGATGAACAAAATATGCAAGCCATTCTTGATCATGTATGGTCAGATATATTGCCTATTCTGGAGGGGAACATTTGATTATACGAGCAGCCACTCAGGCAGATTATGCGGAGTTGAGAATCATCTATCTCGAGTCGCGACGTGCCCGGTTCCACTGGGCTAAGCCGGAAGAGCTGTCCCTACAGGATTTTGATACAGACACCGTTGAAGAATATATCCTCGTGGCTGAAAATGAAGAAGGACAGCTTCTCGGCTTCGCTTCGCTATATCTTCCCGAGAACTTTATTCACCTTCTGTTTATCCATCCCGGTTTTATCGGCGGGGGTACAGGTTCACGCTTACTTGATGCGTCAATTTCACTTATGCAGCAGCCTGTTCGATTGAAATGTGTATCTGATAATCATAAAGCAATTGGCTTTTACGAACGACAGGGTTGGAAAAAAGTCATTGAAGAAGGTATACCCGGGGAGAAATATTGGGTGATGGAGTACGACTCTAATAGCTGATTCCATTCGTTTGATCCCGATAAACAACAAGAAGTGGAAAAGCTTTTCCCACACAAAAAAAGTATCATGACCTTCAGAGGCCATGATACTTTTTATTTTACCCGTGCTGTGGAAGCTGGGTCATTTCATCTAAACATTGTGCGCATATGTAACGCTCTTTGAACTCATTGACTTCTTCCATCGATCCACAAAAAATACATTTTGGACGGTATCTCTCTAGAATGATATGGTCCCCTTGTACTAAGATCTCTACAGGATCTCCCTCATTCATTTGATACCTTTTACGCAAAGATTTAGGCAATACGATCCTACCCAATTGGTCAACTTTGCGAACGACTCCAGCTGGCTTCATAGCTACGGCACACCTCTCCTATCTTACTCTAAATTTCTAGGTACATTTGTACTATGTTTATTAATTCGCCAAGATTTTGTCGAATCCTGCTGGAAATAAACATTTTTTGTCCTTTTTTTTGAAAAATGTTTTTTTAGCGAATTCTAACCGTCACTTATACGCGAATTGGATTAATCAAGACCCGGGAAATTAAGTTGACGCAATGCCTCATACACAATGATTGCTGCTGAGTTTGACAAGTTCAATGATCTAACATCACCTGTCATCGGCATCTTCATACAAGTTTCTGGATTAGCAGCAATTAACTCTGGAGGAAGGCCTTTGGTCTCTTTACCGAACACCAGAAAATCTCCATCCTGAAACTTAAAATCGCTATAACGGTTCTTTGCCTTCGTGGTTGCGTAGAAGAAACGCCCTTCAGGATACTGTTCCTGAACCTCGGCAAACGAATCATGATATTCAATATGAACGGCATGCCAGTAATCCAGACCCGCGCGTTTCAGTGTGGCATCATCCGTACGGAATCCAAGTGGACGCACGAGATGCAAATGTGTGCCGGTAGCCGCACATGTACGAGAAATATTGCCCGTATTTGCCGGAATCTCCGGTTCAACCAGAACGATATGTAAAGCCATATGTGTTCAATCTCCTTTTCATTTCATGTAAACGACAATTCTCTAATCTTAAAGAAAAGCCCTCCACACGTCAATGTGGAAGGCTCTGGTAAAACACAAGTGTAATGCTTGAATTCACAACTCGCTGCCAGGTTATTTATCCATTAGTCTTCTGGAAGTGGGACATGAAGTCCGTAAGTGCTTTAACACTTTCATATGGAGCAGCATTGTAAATGGAAGCACGCAGGCCGCCAACACTCCGATGCCCTTTCAGACCAACAAATCCTTCTTGCTCCGAAGCCTTGATAAACTGTTTCTCCAAGTCCTCGTTAGCTAAGCGGAAGGTCACATTCATCAGGGAACGATCTGCCGGATTTACACAGCCACGGTAGAAGTCTCCGGAGGAATCGATCGCATTATAGAGCAAATCCGCTTTCTTCACGTTCTTCTGTTCAATTCCAGCCAATCCGCCTTGTTCCTCGATCCATTTCAGAACCTCGTTCACCATGTATACGGAGAAGGACGGTGGTGTATTATAGAGAGAATTGTTGTCCACATGTGTACTATAACGAAGCATCGTCGGAATCGTTTTAGGAGATTCACTAACCAGTTCTTCGCGAGCAATAACAACCGTAATCCCTGATGGGCCCAGGTTCTTCTGTGCACCCGCATAGATCATGCCGAATTGATTAAGGTCAAACGGTTTGCAGAAAATGTCACTCGACATGTCGGCAATAAGTGGAACTGAACCGGTATCCGGGAATGACTTGAATTGAGTTCCCTCAATTGTTTCGTTAGACGTCAAATGAACATAAGCTGTGCGATCCGGGAAGCTAAGATTCGACACATCCGGCAATTTCATATATTTATCCGCTTCGGAAGATGCAGCGACCTGCGTCTCCCCAATCAGTTTCGCCTCAGACAGTGCCTTCTTGGCCCAGCTGCCTGTCATGACGTAACTGGCTGTCTGCCCTTCCCCGAGCAGGTTCATCGGCAGCATGGCGAACTGAGTGCTGGCTCCGCCCTGAAGGAAGAGGACCTTGTATCCCTTGGGGTTGCCTAGCAGAGACAACAAACGCTCCTGAGCTTCATTATGTACAGATTCGTACACCGCTCCACGGTGAGACATCTCCATAATCGACATCCCTGTATTCCGAAAATCAACAAATTCTGCCTGAGCACGCTCCAGAACCTCAAGTGGCAACGCCGCAGGTCCTGCATTAAAATTATACGCTCTCTTTGTCACAAAATCCCCCGCCCTTTCCATCCGTAGCTGACATATGAAGTGAATATTATCGCTATGATATCAGTATTCCCTATCTGCTTCAAGGGCAATAAGCACCGAAGCTGCGAATCAGGGTTATCAAATTCCTTTATCACCCTGCAAAGTTAATGCACTACATCGTTCAATTCAAGGAAAAGCCTCCGAGAGCGAGTCCCGGAGGCTTTACATTGGGAACAGTTTCTGTTCCGACTGGATTAGCAGTCGAAGTAGAGGCTGTACTCATGCGGATGAATGCGAATTGCCACTGCTTTTGCTTCGTCACGTTTGAGGTTGATATAGTTTTCGATGAATTCTTTCGTGAAGACGCCGCCTTCAGTCAAGAATTCGTTGTCCGCTGCCAGAGCGTCAAGCGCTTCTTCCAGGGAAGCTGGCACACTGCGGATATTTTCTTTGTCTGCATCAGACAAATCATAGATGTTTTTGTCGAGTGGACCATATCCAAGCTCAGTTGGGTTGATTTTGCGTTTGATTCCATCCAGACCCGCCATCAGCATTGCAGCGAATGCCAGATAAGGGTTAGCTGTGGAGTCCGGTGTACGGAACTCGATACGACAACCTTTTGGTGTCACAGCTGCAACCGGAATACGTACTGCTGCCGAACGGTTACCTTTGGAGTAAACCAGGTTAACCGGTGCTTCATAACCAGGTACGAGACGTTTGAATGAGTTCGTACTAGGGTTAGTCAAAGCAATCAGAGCTGGTGCGTGGTACAAAATGCCTCCGATGTAGTGCAGAGCCATTTCGCTCAGGTTTGCATATCCCGCTTTGTCATAGAACAATGGGGAATCGCCATCGAAGATGGATTGGTGAACGTGCATTCCGCTACCATTGTCACCAAACAGTGGTTTTGGCATGAATGTTGCTACTTTACCATATTGACGTGCAGTGTTATGCACGATGTATTTGTATACAAGCAGGTTATCTGCTGTTTTCTTCAACGTATCAAAACGGAAGTTAATTTCGGCTTGACCAGCTGTCGCCACTTCGTGGTGATGACGCTCGATCGACAGGCCCGCTTCTTCCAAAATGCGACACATTTCACTACGAATATCTTGTTGTGTATCCACTGGAGCTACAGGAACGTATCCGCCTTTAGTGCGAACTTTGAAGCCCAGGTTACCGCCATCTTCCTTACGGTTGGTGTTCCAAGAAGCTTCTTCGGAATCTACGAAATAGGAAGAGCTGTTCGTGCCGCTCTCATAACGTACATCGTCGAAGATGAAGAATTCGGATTCAGGTGCGAAAAATGCTGCTGTACCTACTCCGCTTTCTTTCAGGAACTCTTCGGCTTTGACTGCGATACCGCGTGGGTCACGCTCATAACGCTCGCCATCCGGAGTGAAGATATCACACATAACATTCAATGTAGGGTGTGCTGTGAACGGATCGACAAAAGTCGCTTCAGGATCTGGAATCATAACCATATCGGACTCTTCAATTCCGCGGAAACCTTGAATAGAAGAACCATCAAAGGCTACTCCATTTACAAAAGTGTCTGCGTCAACTGCCGAAGCTGGTAACGAGATGTGGTGCGCACGACCGGATAAATCTACAAAACGAAAATCTACCCACTCGATGTTGTTCTCTTGAATTGATTTCAATACGTTTTCAACCGACATGTATTCGTCCTCCCAAATATTCCGAACATTAAACAACCCCGCTAAGAAAATGTCCATATTCGAATTTTTTTCTGTCGTCATTATAAAATCTCAAATGTGACATCGTCAATACTTATGTAAGGTATTTTTTGCAACTATGTAAGCTATGCTAACATTTTATAAACCTATTGATTTCACTTAACAACGTAAATACACTATATTTAACTGGTTTAATGCGGTAAAGCAGGGGTATATTTAGCCTAAATTATGGTAATAACATTACATCATAAATGTTTCTTATCACCTATGATTAATAAATGCGTTCAAGGCTCCAAATAACATAAAAACCGGACATTTTGTCCTAGCCTCATTCTCATCGAACGGAGCCAGGGCAGATGCCCGGATGATATATATTACCTATACTATGAAGATCAGTTATACGCCTACTCGTGCTGGAAAGAACTCCGCCGGTTGTTTGGCTGTGTTGAATGTTTTACCCACGATTGGTGCCAATTTCTCCAGATCCTGAAGCAGGTTGGCAAATTGGTCAGGGAACAAAGATTGCACGCCGTCACCCGTCATGGAATTATCCGGGTCCGTATGCATTTCGATAATTAGGCCGTTAGCACCAGCAGCAACAGAAGCCTTCGTCATCGGTTCAACCAGCTCACGGCGACCCGTACCATGACTTGGGTCCGAAATGACTGGCAGATGACTGAGAGACTGCAGAACAGGGATGGCCGACAAGTCGAGCGTATTGCGTGTGTAGGATTCGAATGTACGAATACCACGCTCACACAACATTACATTCGGGTTGCCACCCGCAAGAATGTATTCAGCCGCATTCAACAGCTCATCATAAGTTGCACTGAAACCACGTTTCAGCAGTACCGGTTTGCCACACTCACCCAATTTGCGCAGCAAATCGAAGTTCTGCATGTTCCGTGTACCTACTTGCAGAATGTCTGCGTACTCGGCACAAATATCCACATATTCAGGCGTCATGACTTCTGTAATGGTCAACAGGTCATGTTTCTTGCCTGCTTCAGCCATCATGATCAGACCTTCAACACCCGTTCCCTGGAAGCTGTACGGACCTGTACGTGGCTTAAATGCACCACCGCGAAGCACCTGTCCACCGGCTGCCTTAACCAGCCCGGCAATCTCATCAATCTGTGCAGCTGATTCAACCGCACAAGGTCCGCCCATAACGACGAGTTCTTTGCCGCCAATATCTACTCCTTTGATGGAGATTACGGTATCTTGAGGATGGAAGTCACGGCTTGCCAATTTGTAAGACTTCGAAATCTTGACGACATTCTCCACACCTTTCATTTGACGGAGATGCTCAGCCATTTTCGGCTCTACTTTACCAATCAAACCAATGATGGTGCGGTCCTCTCCACGCGAGATATGAACCTGAAGCCCTTCCTTTTCAATTGTAGCGACGATATCCTGAATATGTTCCTCCGGAGTAGCTTTACCTGCAATAACGATCATTATAAATCCCATCCTTCCTTGTATGAGAGCGCCTAAGCGCGTCTGATTTAATCTCCAAAACTCTTCTTCACTTAAACGCTTGTTCGCTTTTAAGCTTTTATCCACTAAAGTAAATATAACATATTCACCCTTTTCAGTCAAGCCGACTCTTATCCCCCTTAAAAAAAAGAATCCTGCAGTCAGTCACCGGATTTCGGCTCTGTACTGCAGGATTCTTATAATAATGTTTGTTTACGTTGTACGAGTCTTTTCCCTTACAGGAGGTAATAGCTTGCTCATATTCACCGTACGCTTGATTTCCCATGTTTCCGGCTTGTCATGTTCATATTGCTCCAGATACAGGATGACTTCCTTCGTGATCGGTGTTGGTGTAGATGCGCCCGAAGTAACCGCCACCTTATTCACACCTTTCAGCCATTCCTGCTGAATCTCAGCCACATCTGAT
Organism: Paenibacillus sp. O199; assembly: GCF_001636635.1. Classification (NCBI taxonomy): domain Bacteria; kingdom Bacillati; phylum Bacillota; class Bacilli; order Caryophanales; family Paenibacillaceae; genus Paenibacillus; species Paenibacillus sp. O199. The sequence continues at coordinate 288,555 of NZ_LGRP01000004.1, read as the reverse complement.
ACACGATATGCCGTTACACCCGCAATTTCCTCCGATACTTGTGCAAGTCGGTTGGAGTTATTACTGCGAGGATCACCGACAACAATGACCAGATCGGCTTGCCCTGCCTGTTCAGCAACAGCTTCCTGACGTACTTGGGTAGCCAAGCATATCTCATTATGAATTTCTGCGCCTGGATACTTCTCCAGAAGACGGCTCATAATGTGTTTAATGTCCCATTGGCTCATCGTTGTCTGATTCGTAATAAGGATTTTGCCGGGAGGTACGTTCAGTCCGTCAATCTCCTCTTCCTTCTCGATCAGATGAACATGATTGGGTGCAACACCAACCGCACCTTCAGGCTCTGGATGGCTCTTTTTCCCGATATAGATAATGTCATATCCTTCAGCCGTCTTCTCTCGAATAAGGTCATGGGTTTTGGTTACATCCGGACAAGTTGCATCCACTGTAGTCAAACCTTTATCACGTGCCATCTTGCGCACTTCCGGAGATACACCATGGGCAGTAAAGATCACTGTTCCGCTCTCTACTTGGCTCAAAATATCAATCCGGTTCGGTCCGTCCAGTGTAATAATGCCCTCATCTTCAAAAGAGTCCGTCACATGTTGGTTATGCACAATCATACCCAATATATAAATAGGCCGTGGTAGGTCCAGATTGCGTGCCGCCTGGCGCGCGAGCACCATCGCATCCACAACTCCGTAACAATATCCCCGCGGCGAAATTCGTAGTACTTCCACTTGGTTGCCACCCGCTTTCTTTCTCGGCAAAGATAGCCGATGTAATTGCAGTCCTGTCTATTATAACCTTATTCGATAGGCGGAGCAAAGACAACCGGCAACCAAATGATAAAGGTCGTTCCTTCTCCACGTCTGGTTACAACCTCGACAGACCCTTGGTGTTCCTCTATGATCCACTTGGCGATCGACAGTCCCAGACCTATGCCTGGTGTGGCACCGCGCGACTCATCCGCCCGATAGAACCGGTCAAAGATAAATGGAACTTCATCCCGATCCATTCCGATGCCCGTATCACTGATGCGCAGTCCCACCTGACCTTTATAAAGTATTGCATCAAGCGTAACCGAGCCATCTGGAGTGTACTTGAAAGCATTCTCGATAAAAATAAACAACATTTGCTGCAAATAGTCCTTGCTGCCGTTCACATAAATGCCATTCAAAATCGATAGATCACCTGGACGCCAGTCAGCCTGGTGATCAAGGAATTGCGATCTTCGAGCCACTTCCTGCACCAGAATCTGCAACGGGATCGGATTCAGTTCGATTTTCTGTCCTGTATCGGCTCTGGCCAAAGACAACATGTCACTGATCAGTCTGCTCATGCGTTTGCCTTCATCCGCCATGTCCTCTATCGCTTCAAGCGACATTTGTTTAACCGTTTCTTCGTCCAGATTCGGTCGGTCCGTGCTCTCCTGATCCCACAGCTTCTTAAGGAAGTCCACATTGCCACGGATCGTGGTCAGCGGTGTACGCAGCTCATGTGAAGCATCAGATACAAATCTGCGCTGAGCTTTATTCGTCTCCTCGAGCCCGCGGAATGACAGCTCTGTTCGTTCAAGCATATTATTAACTGTTTCAATCAGACGTCCAATCTCATCCTTTGGACCCGTGTATTGAATACGCACACTAAGGTCATCCCCGGATTGAATCTGATTGGCGGCATCAATCACATTGACGAGCGGACGCATCGATTTACGAGCCAGAATCAGACCCGAAGTAATGGCAAGCGCCATCGCTACAAGCCAGCCAAAGACCAGAATATTTCGCAGAGCCTCCAGCAATCGTTCCTGGGAACTAACATTAGCACCGACTTGAAGGAGCCCCCTTATTTCATTGGTCCCCTGAAGAGACAAGGGCTGTTGATTCACCAAGAAAGGGGTCCCATTGACATAGATCTTGGATATCCCACGCTTTTTCTGGATCTCATTGGATTTCACAACGGGAAATTGAATCTGAAGCTTCTCCATATTGCCTGAGATTTTACCAGATCTGCTCTGGTAGTCCCACAACTGGATGTATATCTGAGCTTCCTGAAGCTGACTTTCTGTAAAAGGGTCCAGGTCCAGCGACTGTGAGAGCGGATTGACACCGATCTGATTCGTTATTCGTTCACTTTTATCTTTCAGTTGCTGTTCCACTTCTTGATACGTATTAAAATAAACAAAAGCGTAGATCACAACTCCCCAAAAAATGAGCACGGCTGCCAAGATGCCTGAATACCACGCGGTTAATCTTAACCGAATGGACATGTCAGGAGTCACCCCTCAAAATATAGCCGGCTCCCCGGATCGTCTGGATCAAACGTTTGCCGCCGTATTCTTCGGTTTTTTGTCTGAGCATGGCAATATACACTTCGAGCACATTGGATTCACCACTGTAATCATAACCCCAGATTTTATCCATAATCAGATCACGGGACAGCACACGTTTCGGATTTTGCATGAACAGATTCAGCAATTCGAACTCCTTGGCAGTCAGTTCCAGACGCTGACCGTCACGCAACACCTCACGAGAATCATTATCCAGAATAATATCCTCATACATAAGTCGATTATCAGGCGTGTCTGCTATATCCGCTTTACGACGCAATAAGGCACGGACACGAGCCAACAGTTCTTCAAGTGCAAACGGCTTCACGAGATAATCATCTGCACCTGTATCGAGCCCAATTACCCGGCTCTGTACTTCATCTTTGGCAGTGAGCATTAGCACGGGCACTTTGCTCCCCGCTTCTCTGAGTCTGCGGCATACTTCAAACCCGTCAATTTGCGGCATCATGACATCAAGAACCACGATATCCGGCTCTTTATCCATTAGCTTACTGAGGCCCTCCGCCCCATTCGAAGCTGTCTGTACCTCATATCCTTCAAAAGCAAGTCCCCGCCGAAGCATGGAAACGATTTTTTCATCATCATCAACAATCAGAATAGTTGAGCGCATGGTCTTTCTCCTTTATCCCTTAACGTTTTAATCTTATTGTAACAGCCAAAAGCGCAATCTGCATCTTTCCAAACACCTTGTTGCGTTGCGAGTCAGACCTTGATGGAGTACAAACGAATATAGTGCAAAAAAAGCGAAAGGGCCCTCGAACCCTTCCGCTCTTCTAAACCTTATTCTATAACCCATGTTTCGGCATTATGGTTGTTGTTGCTGTTGTTGATCCGTTGTTTGTGTAGTATCGTAATCATTTTTGTTGCCGATTTTGAGTTTCACATCCATTTTTTTGCCGTCCCGAACAACATTCAGTGTCACTTCACTGCCAATTTCCTGTTTCTTGATGAAATCAATCAAATCCTGACTTGTGCTGTATGCTGTGCCATTGGCACCTGTGATGATGTCATAAGCACGCAGGTCTGCTTGGTAAGCAGGGGATTGATAGATCGTGCTGGCTACAACTGAACCTTCAGTGATATCCGTTCCCATCTGTTTAGCCACTTCAGGCGTAAGGGCCATCAGAGATGCACCAATGAACGGTACGGGCTCTTTGGGAACTTCTTTATTTTCTTTCAAATATTTAACCGCATCCGAGATTACACTCGAAGGAATGGCAAACCCAATACCCTGTGCATCCGCGCTAACCGCAACGTTCATACCAATGACTTCACCATTCAGGTTAAGCAATGGTCCACCGGAGTTACCAGGATTGATGGAAGCATCCGTTTGTAACAAGTGGCTGTACTCACGAGTTTTGCCGGTTTCTTCGTCCGGAATGCTGATGGTACGTTCTTTCGCACTCAACACACCTGCAGTAACTGTGTGTTCAAATCCTTCCGGGTTACCAATAGCTACAAGCCATTCACCAACTTGAGTACTGTTAGAATCGCCCAGTGGAGCGACAGGGAAAGCATCATCGCCACTGTTTTTCTCAATTTTCAATACGGCAAGGTCAAGGTCGAAGCTGCTTCCCAGCAATTTTGCTTCATACGGTTTGCTGTTGTTCTCCAGCGTTACCTGAATCACATCTGCACCCTGAACCACGTGTTGGTTCGTCAGGATGTAGCCTTCTTTGTCAAAAATAAATCCGGAACCAATGCCAAGCGGAACCAACTGATTGCTGCTTTGTTGCTGTTGCTGCTGATTATTTTGGCCTTGGTAGCTATCTGTTCCACCATTGCTTCCGTTACCAAAGAAGTATTGGTACAATGGATCGCTCATCGTAGAACCACCCTGGCTGCTGCTGCGTGTAGACTGCTTGGCAAGTGTTTCGATTTTGACGACAGCCGGACTTGTACTCGTTACTACAGAGGATACATCCTCTTTGCCCGTTGGCAGTAATGACGCTGTCACGTTATTGCTGCTGCCTGAGTTAGTAGGAGAAGATGACTGACTGGAGCTTTCATTGTCTGCACTTGTCAGCGCTTCCTGTGGTGTAAACATGTTTGTTCTGTCCGCTGTATACATCAGCACTGTAATGACCAGCATCCCGGCGATAAAAGAGAACAGGAGCGATCTTACGGAAGAACGTGGCCGACGGTTATTATAATTCCAATTCCCATTGTTCTTGCCGCCGTTCCCCTGATCTCCTCCGTTGCCTGAACCATTGCCGCCGCCCCCTCTGGAGGACGTATTAGCTTGATCAGATGATTCGTTATTGTAATTACTGTAGTAAGTAGGTACGGGCTTCACGGGTTCAGGTCTTGTAATCTCTACATTTCCTTCTTCACGTTGATTATGTTCCCCATTATGACTTGCTGTATCTTCCTGATTCACGGACTGAAAAGGTCCGTAAGAATAATAATAGGAGGAATCGTCCGTCCCTGATGAATTGCGATTCTCCGCTTGTTTAGTTTCATTTTCCTCGTCTTGACGGTTCGCTCTGTAATTACGTTCGTCCATGCCTCTCTACCTCCCAATCTCTTCTTCGCAAGAGATATTCTTTAACTGTCCTTATTTTGTACTTTAAACCTTAACCGTACCTTAAAAACAATTAAAAAGGAGATAAAAGCACGCTGTTATAGAACATTTTTCCCGCCAAATCTGCATTCTAACCCTTATTCTTCACCCAGCCCTGACGATGAGCGTAGATTGCCAGCTGTGTCCGATCGTCCATTTCACATTTCATCAGCAGATTGCTCACATGAGTTTTGACGGTTTTGATACTAATATGTAGTTCTTCCCCGATGTCCTTATTGGTCTTGCCCTCTGCAATCAGCAAAAGCACTTCCTTTTCCCGTTCCGTCAGGCCGGATTCGTTCTCTCTTGCTGTGCGCTGCCTGATGCCACGGGTCAATGCCTGTGATACGTCGCCTGTCATTACAGGCATACCTCGGTATGCTCCTTGCAGAGCGTAGATCAACTCTTCAGCAGATACTGTCTTCAGCACATAACTGACGGCACCGGCTTCAATCGCTTGTACCACAAGGTCATCCTCCAGAAAACTGGTCAGCATCACAATTTTCATCCCCGGAAATTCGGTCATAATCGCTTGTGTCGCTTCCGCGCCATTCATTACCGGCATCATCAAGTCCATCAGGATCAGGTCAGGCAGTTCGTTTTCTCCCAGCTTGCGCAGCTGATTCAATGCATCCTGTCCGTTACCCGCTTCCCCCATCACATGAAATGTAGGCTCCAGCATAAGATACGTTTTTAACCCCATCCGCACCATATCATGATCATCTACAATCATTACATTTACTATTCCGCTCATTCCGTTTCCCCCTCTGGTTCTTTCGGGAATTTCGGGATGAATACCCGCACCGTCGTCCCCGCTCCCGGCTTCGATATAATCTGAACCTGACCCCCAAGCTTCTCTGCCCGTTCACGCATCGTTGATAATCCGTATGAACCAGGCCGTTCCGCTTGCTGCAAAAACCCCTGACCGTCATCGCTAATGCTCATGCTGATCTGATGTTCACTCTCTCGTATGGACAGACTGACTAGACCCGCTTCCGCATGTTTGACCACATTAGCGACCGCTTCCTGAATAACAAGAAACAGCTGGTGCTCGATGGCATCGGAAATTCCGCCATCCAGTTCCAGCTCTTTCACTCCTTTTAAACCATTCTGCCTGCAATAATCCGGGAACCAGCTATCCAGCGCTTCGCCAAGATTCCTTCCCTCCAACTCCACTGGGCGAAGCTGAGCGATAAGCCCACGCATCTGCCGCTGTGCGATATGCGACATCTGAATAAGTTGCTCCAACACTTTGCTGCCATGCTCGGGATTCATCTCCAGCAAACGTGGTAAGGAAGAAGCCGACATATGCATGGCAAAAAGCTGCTGGCTGACCGTATCATGCAAATCCCTTGCCATCCGTTTGCGTTCTTCAATCACAGCGCGTTCGGATGCCTGTTCCTTTTCAATGACTTCCTGCTCACCAAGCCGCTGAAGCAATCTCATTTTTTTCTCAATCGAATCCATCATGACATTGAATTCCTGATATACCCGTCCGAAGGAGGCATCATCTGCCTCAGGCATACGAACAGCGAGATTGCCCTTGGACACTTTCAGCATGTTGAGATCCAGAAGATCAATCTTGCGTTGAAGCCGTAAGGCGGCAATATATCCCGTGATTATGGTAGCCAGGAGAACAACAGCAACATAGGTCCACGCACGCTGACGCCCTGTTCCCATCAGCACTTCCCCGTACAGCAAGTAAAACCCGCCCAAAGTAATGAGTCCGGTCAGCGCAAAATACATCATCAGTTCCCACTTATTTGCCTTGAGAATCGTTCGAATCATGCGTTAACCCACCTTGTTCACTTTGACATCTCCAATAAACACACTAACGACAATCCGTACTTTTTTTCCTGCTTCGCGATAATGCGCCGTTTCAGCCTGAGCACTGCTTAGGAATCCACCCCGTTTTTGATTTAACAGCGACATGTCCCCAATAAACGAGTTTGTCGTCACAGTCACACCGAGATCCATATCTTCAGGAACAAATACCTTCACATCCCCAATAAAAGAGGAAATGTTAATTTTCGTCTCACCGTAAGGTATTTGCGCCTTCGTCAAATCAATCACCGTATCGCCAATAAATGCCGAAATATTCATCGGTTTCAGGGAGAACACTTCCTGTCCCATATACATATCGCCGATAAATGCCGATTTGTTAATCGTATTCCCATGGCCATTATAATAATTCGAATCATCATCATAGTGGTCATCATCATCAAATGTTCCATATGCCTTTTTATTTGAACCATAACCTTTGTGCTTGTGATGATGTTGTTGATGTTTATGATGATGTTGATGTCCGTGTGATTTATGGTCTTCCTTATCTGTATAAAATGAGCCATGTGAATCATTTTTTTGTTCCTGTTCCGGTTTGCCAAATGTTTTCTCAAACTGTTCATCAAACGAAGACGGCATTTCCAGGTCCTCAGGGGACAATGGTTTATAAGGTGGCTCCGGCGGTGGAGGCGGTTGTACTTGGTCATGATGTTTCCGGTCACGACGACGAGGTCCGATCAGAACGAACAATCCCCCACCAATCAGCATTACCGGAATTAGGTAGCGAATGAACTCGCCCATGGAATAATCAATCCACCCCAGATTGCGTGCCAAGAAGTATCCACCAATCGCCAGTACAATGGCCGGTCCAATCAATGCATGACTCCCATTACGCCGAATTTCGGTTATACCTTTTACACCCCACCAAATCAAAAATAACGGCCAATATGTTCTGAACATGTATCCGATATCTATGTCATATCCCAATTGCCTGAACAATATTATTGCGCCAATCGCAATAAGAGGAATGCCAACCCACCAGCGGTCCCGCGTAGATCGTTTCATCGCTCATGTCTCCTTTGTCTGTATTCTGTATCCAGTTTACATCAGACAAGGATTGGTTAACAGCGGCGGCAGATGGAATTGATCTCAGTCTCCAGACCGAGACGGAAGGGTATTTATGTAAAATATTAAAAACACCCTGGAGAAATTCTCCAAGGTGTCTGTGCATTGATTTACTTTTGTGATTTGCCTGTGTTCTCAGTACCGAACTCAGCATTGTATTTTTCATCAGGTGTTTGGAAGTTATCCTTCACTTTGTTTTGGTGCGATTGTTTCACTTTGCTTGCTGCATTCTCTTCTCCAAACTCTGCATTGTACTTCTCGTTTGGCGTTTGTGAACCTTGAGATTTCTTAGCCACGACGATCACCTCTCTCTTCATATTTACATTGCATGTCTGCAACGCGGGGTTCGTCCCCAGAGAGTATTATGTGAAGAGTGCGCGTGCGTTATTCATGTATTAAAATTCATCATCATTATACGGCCTTGTCCAGCCATGAATCGGGTACGGATTTGTACACATCGATGGCTTCCGATAATTCTTCCAGCATTTTTTCAGTGCATTTTCCAGCACCTTGTTTGATCACCTGTACTTCGACGTCCTTTTTGCCCCATTCTTTATACACTTGCTTTGTGGTAGGGAAATAAAGATCAATTTTATTGCCCTTGATCGCCGAGCCCGTGTCTGCAACGATGCCGTAACCATAACCGGGAATATATAAAATGGAACCCAGTGGGAACAGCTTCGGATCAGCTGCAATCGTTGAGACCGTTTCTTTATCACGGCGCACCTTTACACCTGAATACGTGATTCCGTATTGAGGATGTTTTGGGCCTTTTCCGGTTGATTCCACACCTGCAGTGTATCCGGTAGCAGTCACTTTATGCGTGTCCAACACCTGTTCTGTACGCGGAGCGAGCACCGGCATGGATGGGTCAACTCCAGTCTGCTTCTCCGGAACTTCCGGCCGTGGAATAACAATAGGCTGTGGAGACCATAAAAACCCCATATAGACCAAGGTTGTGAGTTGAGCCTGATCGCTGTATTCATAAACTGCCGTTTCAGAATGTACGCCTTCAAGCTCTCCTGAAGTTTCGCTGTGCTGATTCTCCACATACATGACTTCATTTTCCTCTTCGAAGGTATATGCTTCTACCTGATTCCAGCCCAAGACTACTCCGGCGAACATTACACAACAAGAGATGATGAACCTTATGTTTTTCTTTTGAATTAAGAATTGCTTTTTCATTATAGAACCTCCCCCTTACTGCAAAGGTTTTCCAAAATGAAAAAATTCTATACTTTTCACCTATTAAGGCTTTTAAACCGGATGTCAGAAAACCAGAAAACAACAAAAAAAACCGTCTGAACCCTTGGATTTACTCCAATATGATTCAAACGGTTTTCTATTATAGAACCCACAATTCAGGATTACACCAGTCTTGTTGCAATCTCTTCTTTGAGCTGGGCTACAATTTCGTCCACAGGTTTCATGCCGAGGTCGCCTTCTCCACGTTTCCGCACAGATACACCCTCTGCATTACGTTCATTTTCACCAACGACGAACATGTAAGGCATTTTCTCAAGCTGTGCTTCACGAATTTTATAACCAAGCTTCTCGTTACGCAGATCCGCTTCAGCAGAGATGCCTGCACGTTTCAGTTTCGCTTCCACTTCACGTGCGTAGTCGTCGAAGTTGCCGGATACAGGAATAACCTTCGCCTGTACAGGAGACAACCACAGTGGCAGAGCCCCTGCAAAGTTCTCCAGCAAGAATGCAGTGAAACGCTCCATCGTACTGATTACACCGCGGTGGATAACGACCGGACGATGTTTCTGCCCATCATCTCCCACATATTCAAGCTCAAACCGCTCTGGTAAGAGGAAGTCCAATTGAACGGTAGACAATGTCTCTTCTTTGCCCAGTGCTGTCTTGATCTGAACATCCAGTTTTGGACCATAGAATGCCGCTTCGCCTTCTGCTTCATAGAATGGAAGGTTGAGTTCTTCCACAACTTCACGGAGCATGCGTTGGGACATTTCCCACATCTCGTCATTCTGGAAGTATTTCTCGGTATCCTGAGGATCGCGGTAGGACAGACGGAAACGATATTCGTGAATGCCGAAATCTTTATAAACCGTTTGAATCAGCTCAATAACACGAGCGAACTCTTCCTTGATCTGATCCGGGCGTGCGAATATATGAGAATCGTTCAGCGTCATCGCACGTACACGGTGCAGACCTGTCAACGCGCCCGACATTTCGTAACGATGCATCATGCCAAGCTCGGCAATCCGGATCGGCAGATCACGGTAGCTGTGCATGCTGGACTTGTACACCATCATGTGGTGAGGACAGTTCATCGGACGAAGAACAAGTTCTTCATTGTCCATAACCATTTTCGGGAACATGTCATCCTGATAGTGCTCCCAGTGACCTGATGTTTTGTACAATTCAACATTACCCAGCACCGGTGTGTACACATGCTGATATCCGAGGCTCTCTTCCAAATCCACGATATAACGCTCCAACGTCCGGCGCAGCTTGGCACCATTAGGCAACCAGATTGGCAGACCTTGTCCAACCAGTTGGGAGAATGTGAAGATTTCGAGTTCCTTACCCAGTTTACGGTGATCCCGTTTACGAGCTTCTTCCAGGAAGTGCAAATGCTCATCAAGCTGTGCTTTTTTCACAAAAGCTGTACCGTAAATACGTTGCAGCATTTTGTTTTTGCTGTCTCCACGCCAGTAAGCACCGGCAACATTCATCAGTTTGAATACTTTGATTTTGCTGGTGGATGGTACGTGTGGTCCACGACACAAGTCGAAGAATTCACCTTGCTCATAAATAGTGATAACACTGTCTTCTGGTAAGTCACGAATCAATTCGAGCTTGTAAGGATCGCCCACTTCTCCGAAGATTTTGATCGCTTCCTCGCGGCTAACTTCCTTACGTACAATCGGCAAGTTCTCATTAACAATACGTTCCATTTCCTTCTCGATCTTTTGCAGATCTTCGGGATTGAGAGGTTGTTCCAGATCCATATCATAGTAGAAACCATCTTCAATGACAGGACCAACGCCGAGATGTACCTCTTTGTTTCCATATAAACGCTTCACAGCTTGAGCGAGCAAGTGAGCTGTACTATGACGCATCACTTCCAGGCCTTCTGGTGAATCCAGTGTTACGATCTCCACCAATGCTCCCTCATGAAGTGTTGTGGACAAGTCCACCACGATTCCATCCAGTTTGCCGGCTACGGCATTTTTGCGAAGTCCGCTGCTGATCGAAGCGGCCACATCTTCAATGCTGCTTCCGTCGGCATACTCACGAACCGAACCATCGGGTAGTTTAATGTTAACTGCCATTTGTCTCATTCCTCCTGTAAATTCAACCTCTGTCCATACATGATCATGGATGGATAATCTATTGCTGTTCCTGCAATTTTTGCAAAGGAACGCAAAAAACACCCGTCCCGGCAAAGGGACGAGTGTTGTATACTCTCGTGGTTCCACCCTAATTCAGCTGCTTCATCCGTATTGGAAGTACAGCCCTCATTGGCATGACGGTAACGGGCATGACCCGGCATATCCTTACTCATGGATGACTACCTGTATTATAGAGGCAATATTTATATCCATTTTCAAAACTGCAGCTACAAAGGGGTAAACCAAACGTGGCATCCGGAGGAAATTTCAGCCTAGTTCCCTCTCTCTGCACTGACCGTGCGTATGGTTCTTGTCTTTGTCAACGCTTTTGTTTATTGTTCCATAACAACCTCAAATAAATATCATGGATCAACAGTTATTATAATTGCCGATATCACTTGCGTCAAGACCTGTCAACAATCCGGAGCGCAGCACTTCACACTCAGGGCAATGATGGCATAATTGCACTTTGTCTTCAAAGATCTGACGGATCGTAGAGATGATAGGCAGATCTGGAGTGCGTGTATGCAGCATGACCTTTTCAGGCGAGATGGAGATCAGCGTACTCACGATCATGTCTTCGATATCCATTTCCAATTCAAGTCCAGGCATCTCTACAACGACCTGTTCATCCTTTTGTACGGGCAGCACATTAAGTGCAGCATCCAATACTTGAAATTCATGCAAACCTTTGTGTATCAAATGTACAAGAGGTACTTTCGCCTCCTGAAAGAACACAAAATATTTGAGTAGCCCCATAAACTCTTCATATTGACGATCCATCCAGAATTCATCCAGCGCATATTCTACCAGCTCATGAAGTTCCTGCTTATATGGCCGAATCCGGAAATTAAGAATGCCTTCAAGATTAAAAAAATGCACCTCTTCCAAATCTTGCTTCAAACCATTGGCCAAAGTGGTACGGCGACGCTCGCGCAGGCCTGGCTGATCCAAGTCACCATTGAATAATAAAGGCATGCAAATCCGATTTACCTTCTCCACCTCATGTTCATCCATGACTGAGCAGGCCTTTGAGATCATCTCTTCCACCATAATACGTTCACGTGTATCCATGATGTAATCTGCAAGTCCAGTGGCAAGCAAATCACTGATCTGAGGCAGCCACTGCTGGAAGTCAGCGTGATTCTCATTGCCTCTGCATACCCAGGCCGCTCTTCCGTCATTATGTTTGAAGGTGAGCCGAAATCCTCTTTTGCTTATATGTAAACCTTTGGTTTTTTCCTTCACACAACGATAAAATTGATCCGCTTCCTCCTGCCCTGATACATCGGTCCATACGGCGAACAGTTCCATAAGAATCACTCCTTTCCTTCCTGTTCAAAGTATATGGCAAGGCTGATAGGGATATACGAAGCGGATTGATGGAAAGCGTGTCATGATTTCTCAGTATATTATCAATCTGTTTGGAGTTAAGACAAAAATGTGTTATTATTTTTATAACAGTATGTTTCACGGAAAAGGGGGGAAGCCAAAATGAGACAACAACCAAGAATACTCCGTTACGCTTTTATTATCATTTTGTGCGTATTCCAAGCGTTGTCCTTCCCTATTCCGATGCAGTCGGAATCCGCTGTCGAGGTAACCGTTGAGACGACTTCCAACAAGGAAGTGCTTGTCCACACATTGGAGTCTCAGCAGAAACCTGCCATTCGCAAATACCCACAAGTCATGTCGAAGTTGATTGCGGTCACGCATAACAAACCTGTCTTTCTTGTGCTCGCTTTGTTGCTAATGCTGCGAATTCCTACACCGCGTCTACCCTTTAAACCGTTGATTTGTCTGTTTAAACGCAGATTATTTCTGCTACCCATCAAATTCACCAGTATGTATGTATCTCCCACCCCTATAGCACCAAAATACGTGAACGCTCTTAACTAGCCTTTACACCGTATTTTAGGTTGCTTTGCATGGAGACACCTCTGTCTGATAGACGGTGTGCTTGTGCATAACTTTTAACCCTTTTAGCAAATGTTAGATATCGATCAGCCTCATTGGCAACACCTATTTGTTAGCATCTATTTTGTTATCCCCATTTTCATTAAAAATTCACAACACAAGGCTGTGTGTCAGGAGTCCCTGGCTCTGTTTACCCGCATCATTTAATGTTCCTAAGTTCAGCTGTTCATTCTATTTTCGGGAAATAAGCCTGTCTTCTGTGGCCAGCCCTCAATTTAAGGAGGCATACTATCCATGGATGTACGCGAAACAGATTTGCCGGGAATCGGCAAGAAATTTCAGATTGAAACGAGCAGTGGAGATAAAATTATTGTCATTATTCACGATGACGGTCGCCGGGAAATGTACCATTTTGAGTACGATGATCCAGACCAAAGCATCTCCATGATTACACTTGATGACTATGAAGCAAGACAGATTGCTGCCATCGTTGGTGGATTGACCTATAAACCAAAGCAGCTTGAAAATATTGAAGTAACGTTTGACGATCTGATTATTGAATGGTACAAAATCGAGCCATCCTACGGATGTATCGGTAAATCTATTGGTGAACTGGACGTACGTCAAAACTCAGGGGCAACGGTTATTGCCGTTGTAGAGAAGAATCACAAAAAACATATCAGCCCCGGTCCGGAGGTCGTGATTAGTGCAGAGTCCACGGTAGTAGCCGTTGGCGAACGCAATCAGCAGAAACTGTTTAAATCCCTCCTCCTGACTGGAAGGGGGTAAATAGATGGATCATTTGATATTCGAAGTAGGTCTGGCCCTTGTGCTCATTGCGGCAGCCGGCCTTTTATCGGCAAAACTAAGATTTTCGGTCGTTCCGTTTTATATTCTGATCGGGATGGCTGTTGGGCCACATGCTATGAAAATCTGGCATCTGGACTTCCGTTTCATTGAAAGTCAGCCGTTTATTGAGTTTATGGGCCGCATTGGTATTCTCTTCCTGCTCTTCTATCTAGGGCTGGAATTCTCGGTTGGTCGTTTGATCAAATCGGGTAAATCCATTGCAGTCGGCGGGTCTATCTATATTGGGATTAACTTCACGCTGGGATTAATATTCGGTTTTATGTCCGGTTTCCCAGTTGCAGAAGCACTTATTATCGCAGGTATAACTACCATCTCTTCCAGTGCCATCGTGGCCAAGGTACTCGTGGATTTGAAACGAACGGCCAATCCTGAAACAGAGATGATATTGGGTATTATTATGTTCGAAGATGTATTCCTCGCTGTATATATCTCGATCTTGTCCGGACTTGTGCTTAGTGATTCATCCTCCATCGGAGGCGTCATCATGTCCGCACTTATTGCTCTCGGATTCATGCTTATCGTGATTATCCTTGGACGCAAAGCAACACCGCTACTAAACAAATTGCTTAAAATTCGATCGAATGAGCTATTCTCTCTCGTTGTATTCGGAGCCTTGTTCCTGGTAGCCGGCTTCTCTGAAACCATTCATGTTGCCGAAGCGATTGGTGCATTACTGGTTGGTCTGGTGCTTGCTGAAACAGAACACGCGAAACGGATTGAGCACTTGATTCTACCGTTCCGTGACTTCTTCGGAGCAATCTTCTTCTTCAGCTTTGGATTGTCCATTGATCCGTTGTCCTTGGGTGGCGAAGCCGTATGGTTAGCTCTGATTGCAGTTGTTATTACATTGTTCGGTAACTTCCTGGCAGGTATGATGGCCGGACGCAGTGCAGGACTATCGCCCAAAGCATCGGCGAATATTGGATTAACCATTGTGTCACGGGGTGAATTTTCCATCATCTTGGCCAACATGGGTAAAGCCGGAGGACTGTTGCCAATGATTCAACCGTTTGCCGCGCTCTATGTCCTAATTCTGGCCATTCTGGGTCCTTTATTAACCAAAGAGTCCAAACATGTATTCCGTTTATTGGATAAAATATTCAAGTTCAAGGATCCTCGGAAAAAGAAAGAAGAACCAAAGGTTCTACAGAAAGAAGGATAATTCCTTATGTCTGTACAGAACAGACACACTAACGTACTTCGCGGCTCTTATGCCGATCTTTCTGTGACTAACCCAGGGAGAATGGCTCGAAAGCCGCACTAAGGAGGATGACCTATGAAAGCACCTCTGATATCGGCTAATCCGGTGCCACAAACCGCCAAGACCAGATTATCATCTGCCCGTCGCATGTTGAATTTATTGTTTGTAATCGCGGGTGGAATTCTGGCCTCCGTGGGACTTGAATTGTTTCTACATCCCAATAAGATCATTATTGGAGGCATTACAGGTATCTCTTCGTTGTTCGCCCACTGGACCGAAATGAGGATTGGTTTGTTCCTGTTTTTGTTCAACGTTCCGTTTATCTTTCTGTCCTATAGACTCGTGCAAAAGAAATTCGTACTGGTCACTGTTCTGGGTTTGGTTGTCTTTTCGATTGGTGCCATTGTGCTTCATCCCATGCCGCCGCTTGTCGAGCACCCGCTGGCAGCCGCCATGTTTGGCGGATTATGTCTCGGTCTAGGAATCGGTCTAGTCGTGCGGTATGGTGGGACACTGGATACGCTGGAAATCGGTGATCCGTCCTCCCGTCCACCTGAACGTGTATTTAGCGGGAAACGGATGCTTATCGAAAAAATAATCATGCTGCTCAACTTGTTGATTCTAACCGCCGCTGGTGTTGTCTTCGGTTGGGATCAAGCGATGTACTCGGTAATTGCTTATCTCATTGCATATGAAATGGTGTATATTGCATTCCGCGGATTCACAGCTAAGCGCAAAATATGTATTTTAACTACACAAAGCGCTCAAGTTGAAAAAGCCATCCGTAAACGGCTGCGCCGTGAACCTGGAACATTGGCTGCTTCAACGGATCCAGGGCATCCAGCTGTCGCTGAAGGTTGGATCCAACACGTTCCGGGAGCGCTCTACTATGAGATTCATTTCCTCGAAATGATCTGGCTCAAATCCATTGTGCGTCATATTGATCCACATGCAGGTATTGTGACAAACCCGGAAAAATAATAGCTCATGTAAGTTGAACTAAAGATATTTACACTGACACTACGATGACAGAACAACCTTCCAATCGCTGTTATCCCCAGATTTTTTCGATTCCCTTTTCTGAAGGGAAAAATCCGGGGATAAAGGCGAACGCTTCGCTTATTCAGGTTTTTTCTGTCCTCTTCGTTATCGTGTAATTTTAATTCAACTTACAAAAAACGCTCTCTTCCCTTATGGATGGACAGTATTGTCCAGTAAGGTCAGAGAGCGTTTTTTTCTGTTATCAGACTTACTTGTTATTATAGCTCAACGATGGCTTTGACTACATGTGAATCTGACAATAACCATTGATCTATTGCAGTAGGTAACTCATCAAATTCCACTCGGTGTGTGATATACCCATCCATGCTTAATTTCTTTTGACGCAAGGTCGACAGGACTTGTTCAAAATCTTCACGGGTTGCGTTTCGACTGCCCAAGATACTCATCTCCCGCTTGTGAAATTCGGGGTCATGAAAGGTAATATCCGCTTTCACCAGTCCCACGAAAATAAGTTGACCACTATGAGCAACATATTGAAGCGCCTCATTCATCGAATTCACGTTACCTGTTGCATCGAAGACAGCTGTAGCATAGTCGCCTCCCGTAATTTCAGCCACTTGTTGTACAGAATGTTCATTGGCCTGTACCAGG
>NZ_LGRP01000004.1:197194-271631 GCF_001636635.1 Paenibacillus sp. O199 | reverse complement strand
CCCGCCTGTCTGGCAAATGCCATCACACCCAATCCAATGGGGCCAGCTCCAATCACAACCACATGCTCACCATACTTGATTCCCGCTCTTCTGACGGCATGGGCTCCAATGCTTAATGGTTCTACCATTGCCGTCTCATCCAGCGTCAAACCTTCTGCTGAGAGCAGATGTGAGACAGGCACGCTGATTTTTTCTCTCATGCCTCCGTCTACGTGCACACCCATGACTTGCATGGACGCACAACAATTGGTTTTTCCACTGCGACATGCAATACAGTGACCGCAGTGCAGATACGGAATAATACTTACCTGATCCCCAGGCTGTAATCCTGCCTCGTTCGGACCGATTTCTTCAATAACAGCCGCCAGTTCATGACCCAGAACACGAGGATAGGTAAAGAATGGCTGATTGCCTCTGTATGCATGCAGATCTGTGCCGCAGATACCAATTCGTCGGATAGTAACCAACGCCTGATTCTCGGTTCTTTCGGGTTCAGCTATGTCTCGCAACGCCAAACGATTTATTTCTTCACATATAACTGCTCTCATTCCTGTTCCCCCTTCGATGATGCTTGTGACTTCATGTTATATTCAGGACGGCCGCTGGCCCAGCTCTCATTATGAATTGGTGCCAGGATTCGGAGTACCTCCGATAACAGTTCCTGATCTAATGGTGCCTCAATCCAGGCTGCATTGTTGCGGATATTATGTTCACTTGCACTGCTGACCAGTGTCGTTGGAATCCGTTCATTGACTGTTGCAAACTGCACGGCAAGCTTCGCAATATCGCTGCCCTGTTCCGCGCAGAACCGCGCCGCTTGCAGGCAGACCTGCTTCACGCGATCATCTGCCGGGTGCCAGGCAGGAGCTCCTCTTGTACTTAATAAGCCCATAGAAAGTGGCGAAGCATTCACAAGGCCAACTTCTTTCTTTTCCAAAAGGGGCAGCAAGGACAGTAGGGAAGTATCATTTAATGCATAATGGCAGTAGGAAATGATGGCGTCGGCATCAATCTGTGACAATACCGTTTCGAATAACCGCAGCGGTAATCCACAAATTCCTGCATGGCGAATGACTCCCTGCTCCTTTAGGCGGAGTAAGGTTGGGAAAGCTTCTTCAATAATAATATCGGCCGGGACAAACTCGATGTCATGCAAGAACAGGATGTCGATATAATCGGTATGCAGTCGATCCAGACTCTCTTGTACACTATCATGTATCCGCTTACGTGAAAAATCAAATGCATTCTCCCCATAACGTCCAGCCTTGGTCGACAACGTAAACGAGCTACGTGGCAAACTACGGATGGCTTCTCCAAGCACCGATTCAGCCTTCGTTAATCCATAATAGGGCGAAACATCTATATAGTTCATCCCTGCATCTACAGCGGCGTGAACCGTACGAACACCCTCACCTCGGTCAATATCACGAAATACTGAACCTAGAGAGGATGCTCCAAAGCTCAGTACAGGTACTTCCAATTCCGTCTTCCCAAGTCTTCTTGTTTTCATCGGCCTGCCCCTTCCCAGCATGTCTGCTTACTCACGTGTCCTTTCATTGTAACAGTTGAATTTCAAACTAAAATATCGCCAAATGCGTAATATGTACTGTTTGATGATCTGTGAATAATCGCTTGGTGTGAAGTGAAATTAAAAAGTCCGCCGATTCCCCCTTAAAGAGTAATCAACGGACTTCATATCCAAACTGACTGAATGATTCTTATCCATTCAATTCATCAGCGTGATGTACTATAAAATAAATATTAGTTCTGCATTACAAAATCTTGTTGAATGGCATTATTCTCATCAAACGTCCGCAGGATATCATATCTTGTGTTACGCTGTGCTGGAATATAACCGGACTCCCGAATCAGTTGCGTAATGGAACCAATATTGACTTTGTACGTTGCGCCTGCAGCAGATACCACGTTCTCTTCAATCATGGTGCTACCAAAGTCATTGCAGCCAAATTCGAGTGATTTTTTGCCGACTTCAGGTCCCATCGTTACCCATGAGGATTGAATGTTTTTGATGTTGTCCAACACCAGTCGACTGATCGCTACCGTCTTCAGGTACTCTTCTGGCGTCTGACGCTCCAGCTTCAGGTTTGTATTATCCGGTTGGAATGTCCAAGGAATGAACGCCAGAAATCCTTCGGAATCATACTTGTTCGCAATGCACTCATCCTGAGCTTCACGTACACGAAGCAGGTGCAGTGCGCGCTCTTCCATCGTTTCACCAAGGCCGATAACCATTGTTGCCGTTGTGTTCATACCGATACGGTGAGCTGTCTGCATAACGTCCATCCAATCGCGCCATGAACCTTTCAAACGGCTGATTTTGCGGCGTGTACGGTCATCCAGGATTTCGGCACCACCACCAGGCAGGGAATCCAGTCCCGCTTCGTGAATTGCACGTACAACCTCTTCCAAAGTAAGACCGTCGGACACTTCGACCATTTTCATAATTTCAGCTGGCGAGAAGGAGTGCATCGTAATATTAGGGAAACGCTCCTTGATCGCTTTGAGCAGGTCAGTGTAATAGCTAAACGGCAGATTCGGATTCGTTCCGCCTTGCATCAAAATCTCGGTACCATTTACGTCTTCGGTTTCTTGAATCTTCTGGAAAATGACTTCATCGGGAAGTACATATCCTTCGTCAGAGCCAGGTCTGCGGTAGAAAGCACAAAAACGGCAGTACACATCACACACGTTCGTGTAGTTGACGTTACGCCCAATTACAAATGTTCTGTATGGTTCGGGGTGCATGCGTTTTACAATCACATTGGCGGCGGCCCCGATTTTGTCTACTTCATTTGATTCAAATAGCTGAATCGTGTCTTCCAAGTCCAAACGTTCGCCCCGAAGGGCTTTATCTAAGATACGGTCTACCGTACTCATCGTAAAAAAGCCTCCCTCATGAAGAGAAAATATAATCACGATCCGTCCCAACTTGCTCATATAGATGAAAGTTTTGGTGGCAACATCGCATTTCTGTACTCCACATATCGTAACACAGGTTACATGTGAAAAAAAGCACCTTATGAGAAGGTGCTTTAAAAATCAATAAAAATGTTTACATATGCTATCTATTTCATTTCTTTTTCAGCGGGCTCTAACATCCGTGTTTCAATACGGTTCGATCCTACGAGTCCTGAAGTGCCTGATCCAGATCTGCAATCAGGTCATCAATGTCTTCCAGACCAACCGAGAAGCGCAGTAATCCGTCAGTTATCCCTCGATCACGACGAACCTCAGCCGGCATTGCCGCATGAGACATCATCGCAGGATAAGACAAGATACTTTCAACCGCACCCAAGCTCACGGCAACAATTGGCAATTTCACACGGTTAAGTACTGCCTTGGCCCGATCTCCCGAACCTACATCAAACGACACGACAGCGCCGTATCCGCTTGACTGACGTTCATGAGCTTCACGGCCGGGATGATCCAGCAGCCCCGGATAAAATACAGCCGTAATATCACTGCGTCCACTAAGCCATGCAGCCAGCTTCGCTGTGCTCTGTTCACTGTGTGCCATACGCGCACCCAAGGTTTTCATACCACGCATCAGCAGCCAGGATTCCTGAGCCCCGAGCACGGTTCCAAGTCCATTCTGCAATTGTTTTAGCTGTGTACCCAATGAATCCGTACGAGCAACGGCTAAACCTGCCAGCACATCACTGTGTCCGCCAAGAAACTTGGTCGCACTATGTACGACAATATCTACCCCGAGCTCGATCGGCCGTTGGTAATAAGGCGTCATGAAGGTGTTATCGAGAATGGAGATTAACTCATGTTCCTGTGCCCAGGAGGTGACTGCAGCAATATCCGTGATCCGAAGTGTCGGGTTGGATGGTGTTTCCATATAGACTGCCTTCGTATTCGGTTTGAGCGCTGCCTTCACTTCATCAATATTGGTCATATCCACAAAGGTAGTCTCAATCTGCATCCGGCTCAGAATGGAAGTAAGCAGTCGATACGTTCCTCCATATACATCTTCCGTCACAATCATGTGATCGCCTGCCGAGAACATCATGAACACACTGGAGATGGCAGCCATGCCTGAGGAATAGGCAAATCCGCGTGCCCCACCCTCCAATAATGTAATGTAATCCTCCAATGCCTGACGAGTCGGGTTACCGGAACGACTATAATCATGTTGAGGTGGATTAAAAATATCAAAATGATGGAATGTGGAAGCCTGGTAAATTGGTACACTGGAAGCCCCGGTGGTTTTATCGATTTCATCACCGAAATGCAGCAGCTTGGTATCGAACTTCAGGTCGGAATGAACATTCCGTTCATGATTGTTGGCATTATTGTTTTGCTCACTCATGATGCGTTCCCCCTTCTATCTCCTGCTGTGCAGCTGTGAGTGCATTGCCCAGATCGGCAATCAGATCTTCGGCGTGCTCGATCCCTACAGAGAAGCGCAACAGACGGTCATCTACACCTACAGCGTCACGAATTTCAATCGGAATATCCGCATGGGTCTGTACCGCAGGATAAGTCATCAATGACTCTACACCCCCGAGGCTTTCCGCAAAAGCAATCAGTTTGATGTGACGAAGCAACGGTTCAACATAACGAGCATCCTTTACTTTGAAAGAGAAAATGCCTGTATTTCCACTGGATTGTTTATTCTGTATTTCAAATCCGGGATGATCCGACAAACCAGGATGATACACTTCATTAACGGCTGGGTGCTCCAAAAGGTACTTGGCAATCGTCAAAGCATTATACTCATGCCGCTCCATGCGAAGAGCGAGTGTCTTCATGCCTTTCATCAGCTGATAGGAGTCGCTTGGAGACAACACTGCTCCAATAGAATTGTGCAGGAATGCCATTTCGGCCGACAATTCTTCCCCTTTGGTAATAATTAATCCGGCAAGTACATCATTATGACCACCCAGATACTTCGTGGCACTATGGATGATGATATCAGCACCGAGTTCAATTGGACGCTGGAAGAATGGAGTCAGTAGTGTATTATCCACAATGGTCAGCAAGTTATGGCTCTTGGCCCAGGAGCATACCGCTTCCACATCCGTAATCATCATTAGTGGATTGGTTGGTGTCTCAATAAATACCGCTTTTGTATTCGGTTGACGAATACTTTCCAGAGCTGCCAGGTCATTGGTATCTACATAACTTGCTGTCACACCAAATCGAGACAGGATGCGTTCAAGCAAACGATACGTTCCGCCGTACAGATCCAGCGATACAATCAGATGATCCCCTTGTCCAAATAAAGCGAAAATCGTTTGCAAAGCAGCCATGCCGGAGCTACAGGCAAAACCTGCATCACCGGATTCCAACGCTGCCGCTGCTTCTTCCAACACTTTACGGGTTGGATTGGTCGTACGAATATAATCAAATCCCGTGCTTTGTCCAAGCTTTGGGTGGCGAAACGCAGTGGATTGATAGATCGGAAAATTAATGGCGCCCGTTACCGGTTCATTGATAGACCCAATTTGGGCCAATCGACTTTCGATTTTCAACTTATTGTCTTCCATTGCAGCATCCTCCTGTAATGTCGATTAGATTTGCGGACCAATATCGTAAGGTGTCTCTTGATACACATAGTAATTGAGCCAATTAGAGAATAATAAGTTTGCATGTGCCCGCCAAGTGGCCGGGGGAACACGGGAAGGATCGTCATTCGGGAAATAATGTCTAGGCAGCGCAATGTCCATGCCTTTAGCTGCATCACGGTCATATTCCCATTTCAATGAAAGAGGGTCATACTCAGCATGTCCGGTTGCAAAAATCTGTTTGCCGTCTTTGGTAGCAACCAGGAAAATACCCGCTTCCTCAGATTCAGCCAATATCTCAAGGTTTTCGTTTTTTTCAATATCTTCACGTCGCACTTCCGTATGGCGGGAATGCGGGACGTTGAATACTTCATCAAATCCGCGCAGCAACTGCACATTGGATCTGTTGATCGTATGTGAGAATACGCCAAAACATTTTTCATCCAGCGGAACTTTGGGAACTCCAAAATGATGGTATAAACCCGCTTGGGAAGCCCAACATATATGCATGGTCGAAGTCACATTGGTTTTGGTCCATTCGAAGATCTCCTGGATTTCTT
The DNA here is from genome assembly GCF_001636635.1 of Paenibacillus sp. O199. Lineage (NCBI taxonomy): Bacteria > Bacillati > Bacillota > Bacilli > Caryophanales > Paenibacillaceae > Paenibacillus > Paenibacillus sp. O199. The sequence continues at coordinate 265,537 of NZ_LGRP01000004.1, read as the reverse complement.
TCCAATAGTTCACGTCTTCAAAATCCATTTGCTCTACAGGAGCGCCTGTAATGATCATGCCGTCAAAACGGCGGTGTTCAATCTCATCAAAGGTTTTGTAGAACAAGTCCAAATATTCCTGGGAAGTATTCTTGGACGTATGAGACTTCGGATGAACCAGAACGATATCTACCTGAATTGGTGTGTTACCCACCAGACGAAGCAATTGTGTTTCTGTCGTTTCCTTTGTGGGCATCAGGTTTAATATAGCGATACGTAGTGGACGAATGTCCTGCTGGTAAGCAGATGTCTCGTCCATGACAAAGATGTTCTCTCCTGCAAGTACTTCCTTGGCAGGCAGTGTGTCTGGAATTTTGATTGGCATGGTGTTTCTAACTCCTCCTTGTGCATAAATAGATGCAGCCACTGCGGAATCGATACGATTCGCATCCGTACAGTTATAGGCTGCCATGAGCTTGCCTGCAGGCGCTGAATTGCAACCACATTGCTGGCGGCAAGCTCAAGTTCCTTAGCGAAAATCACTGCTGAGAAGTCGGTGCATATAACAAAGACCTTCCTCGGATTCCGAGAAAGGTCATATGTAAATAGATATGCGCCTCTCTCATCTCTCAGTTACAACAGTGTCACTTGGACACTTGGTCGCTGCAAGAATTAGCACCGTGCGGTATACCGCCGGTTGCCGGGTTTCATCGGGCCAGTCCCTCCACCTACTCTTGATAAGATTTCGCTTTATTCAATTGTAAATACTAGTGTGGTTCACCTTTTACTTTAAGACATTAATCCCCTCACGTCAAGGTGTAGTTCAATGTCTGTTCCTCAGGATCGGAACCGTTCATCATCCGTTGTCATACACTGCTCCAGGGCGCGAAATCGACACATTTTTGCGCTTGAAAGGACCCTGTACCAGCGGTATACTAGACAAGTGTTATAAACCCTTATGTGAGAGGTGACATATTCAATGGATGGCGACCCGAGGCCTGACTGGCAGCCGAATTCCGACAAACTGCATAGAGAATTGTTATCAGCATGCCGGCAGCGGGACGTTACTTCCGTTTGATTATAGAGCGAACGCAGTCCTGACTTCCAGGCTCCGCTGCCGACCGGCTGATCTGTTCTTTTTGCGCCCATATTGATGAAATCCGCCCATTTGGCGGGTGCAGAAGGAGTAGATGAATAATGAAAATCCGGTTGGTAAATAACGGTGTATTTATTCCGGTGGACGACATTCAGCAGGCGCTGACTCCACCAGCGGAGGGGTTTTACTGGATTGATGCCGACGTAGACGATTTGGCGGTACTTCAACCGCTGTTCATGATGCATGATCTGGCCGTGGAAGACTGTTTGAGTGACGAAGAACAACGTCCGAAGATTGAAATTTATGAGAGCCATTATTTTATTGTTATTAATAGCATTCGTTTTGATGATGAAGAGATTTTTTTACGTGCCGTCAACTTGTTCCTTGGCAGACACTTTATTATCAGTGTTACCAAACAGAAAGTCAGCGAATTGCGGACATTGAAACCGATCCTATGGGAACAGGAAATCAGTACGCCGGATAAGCTGCTGTATCTGCTGGTTGACTTGATTGTTGATAATTATTTCACCGTAGGTGACCGAATTGAAGCGCGTATCGAGAAACTAGAAGAAGACATTCTGATGCATACCAAGAAGTCTCATCTGAATGAGATCATCGGGTTGCGCAGTGAGATTTTGTGGCTGAAGAAAGTGCTGGGACCTCAGAAAGAGGTCATTAACACACTCAATAAAAAAGATCTGCGTCTTATTGATGATCAACTGCAAAAGTATTTCAGTGACATTTATGAGAATGCTGTTAAAATATCCGAAACCTTTGAGACTTATCGCGACCTGATGGGGAACTTACGAGAAGCTTACCAATCCAGTATCGCCAACCGGGCGAATGAAATTATGCGTGTGTTCACCGCCATTACCACGGTGTTCATGCCGCTGACCGTTATCACTGGCATCTATGGGATGAACTTCACGAACATGCCTGAGTTGGACTGGAAATATGGTTATTTCGTGGTTATTGGCCTAATGGTTACGCTGGGCCTAAGCATGTTCTTTATTTTCCGCAAAAAAGATTGGGTTTGAAATAGCAAAAGACGAAGCGCTCCACTTTTGGAGACGCTTCGTCTTTTTTTATAATTAGTTTATTGTATGACAACTAACGTCCTATTTCCAATCTAGCCTGCATTCTGCTCTGTCTCTGTGTGACGACGAAACCGGATGCGAATCATGCGCAGTCTTTCGTAGACCTGCTCCAGATTGCTCCCGCCAGGCTTCTCTTCTCCATACACCTTATGTAACACGGGCTTCAGAAACGTATCTCCCAGCTCCTCGTAGGCGCTCCATACCGCCTCTTGCTCCTCTTCGGGCATGACAGCAAGCTCCGCATCGAGTAGACAATCTGTGTCATACCCCTCCAAATCCAGTGCCTCTAACAGTTCAATTAGCTCCCGACGGGACAATCCGGAACGATTCACGATCTCCTCTAACGTATATCCTTCTTTCATCCCTTCAAGTACCTGCTTCCGTGTGGTAAATCTGTCTAGCTCCTGCTTGTATTTCTGCTCTCTCTGTTTGTACAACCAGCTCTCATATTCTTGTTCCTTCAGAACCGAGTACACCCACTCTAGCGGAAAAGATGTGGAACGTTCCAGTCCATTCGTAAGCTCCAACCATTCAGCTCCGTACTCGGAAGCCTTGCTCTCTCCTACGCCAGGCAGTTGCATCAATTCATCGATGGTTTGTGGAACAAATGCACTGATCATGCGTAACAACCGGTTTGTTGCAATAAAATAGGGGGCCTTCCGGTCAGACGCTGCTCTCTTCCTGCGCCATATGCATAGGTCCATATACAGCCCCTCATTGCCATATAATTCACTGTAACAATGAAGACGTTGACCGCCATAACTGCGCGACTTCAAATCATCATTTTCGTGAAACATACCCTGCAGCAACGGACGATATCCTTCGCCCATCTGTATGGCTAACTGATGACGATAAACATGTAACAGCTCGTCCCACGAACTGCCAGCATACCAGATGTCATCCGTTCGATCTCCTTCCTCATATCGGCTCCATCCCAGATGCCACGCTCCTTCTTCTTCACCGATCCACAACTGCGCATGCTCTTCATTCTGACCTGACATTCTGGATAATCTGTTCATGAAAATGACTTCCATTTCTTGTCCCTCCTTCAATAGTTCAGCTCGACACAGTCTGTTTTGTGCTAAATTAAGCAACAAAAAAACACCTCTCCTGCAAAATCCATGCAAGAGAGGTGCTTCCTCATTAACCGTGCTATGCTGTTGCTCATAATATTACCACAATGGAAAAATTCGTCAACTGCTTGTTTGTAAAGCCATTTACTTGTTCAAAGCCAATTTGGCCAACGCAAGCGAACCACACAGTCCTGCGTTATCGCCAAGTCCCGGTGAAACGACATACTGGTCAATTTCGGACTGAAGTGCAGGATGCTGAACGTATCCAGCGAGCAATTCCTGCAGTTTGCTGCGAACCATTGGGAACAGATGCTCCTGCTTCATCACACCGCCACCCATTACAATTTTCTGAGGTGTGAGGATCAATACATAATTCATCAGAGCATGCGCCAGGTAATGTGCTTCAATCTCCCAGGCCTTGTGATCGGCTGGCAGTTCGTAAGCCGGTTGCTCCCAACGTTTATTGATGGCAGGACCTGCGGCAAGCCCTTCCAGACAGTCCCCATGATACGGACAGAACCCTTCATACGTATCTTCAGGATGTCTGCGTACAATGATGTGTCCCATCTCTGGATGTGACAATCCATGGACCATTTTGCCACCTACAACTGCGCCTGCACCAATACCCGTTCCGACAGTAATATACAGACAGCTATCCAGGCCTTGTGCAGCCCCCCAGGTTGCTTCCCCAAGCGCAGCACCGTTTACATCCGTGTCGAACGTCATCGGTACATCAAAGTGCTCCTTGAGCTTACCAATCAGGTTATACTGACCCCAATGCGGTTTGGGTGTTGTTGTGATGTAACCATAGGTCGGGCTTCCTTCAATCGGATCAATTGGACCAAATGAACCTACACCCAAAGCTTCAATACCTTTACCTTCAAAAAAAGCGATTACTTGAGCCATCGTCTCTTCCGGTGTCGTCGTTGGAAAGCTTACGCGCTCAAGAACTTCTCCTTCTTCCGTACCGATACCACATACAAATTTGGTTCCTCCAGCTTCAATTGCGCCTAAAATCGTCATGTTAGTCACTCTCCCAAGTAGTTTAAAATTAAAATGGATCTTCGAATCTGTTCTCTAAACGAGGACATGAATTAATCCTGTTCAGCAGTTTCGAGCTTGGCCAATCGCTTCAATAAGGTCTGCTTCCAGCTGTCGGCTAACGTTGGAATGGCCAGCAAAGCACGCATAGCAACGGCATCCTGCTTCCCCTGATGCATAATTCGATTGGCTTCCAGAATGGTCATTGATGCAGGGTCCGTGCTTATTCGTCTGAATATTGCAGAAGGAGTTACCTCACCCTCTTGCAACACCCGAAAATAAAATCCGGTATGCCCGCTATCCTGAAAATAAACAGGCAATTCTTTGTAATCATACCTTGCACCAAGCTTGAAGCAAGGCTGTCTTGGCTGGCTGACCTGTACCGTGGCTTCCCCCAATTCATACACATCACCAATCCGGACTTCTTCCTCCATACAGCCTTCAACTGTCAGGTTTTCTCCACAAGCTCCCCAGTTCAGCTTGCGATCCAACAGTTGTTCAAGCGCCGGATAACGACTGTAATCGTATACACAAACTGCCTTATCAGGCCCACCATGATGCTCGAGATCCGCCTGGGCATCCCCTGTCATTCCGGTGAATGACAGGAAGACCGGGCTGGATATGGGATGTTTCACAATGCCGCTCATCACTTCGCGCTTCTGGCCAGGCAAGGCCTGAAGTTGCCCTACGTTTACAGCTAATACCGCCGTTTTGCTTTCATCTGGCTTCCGGTTATGTGTGAGTGTCATCTGATCCTACCTCCCATATTAGCTTTCTTTTAACGAACAGAGCCACCAAAAACAAGTGTATTACTTAACAAGCGGCCCGGGGAAGTAAGCATTTTGCCGCCAGCATACATGCCAGAAGATGCACCACCATCCAGGTTCATTGCCTCCTTGGCACCAAGCTTCTGCATGACAGCAGCCCATTCTTTGATCGTCGCTCCTGACACGGTAGCCAACATAACCGAACCGTCGGCCATTATGGCTATACCGCTTCTTGCGCCGGAGGCATTGAGAATTTTGGTATCCTTGAAGCCCTCACTCGTTGGATTTACGGCAATTTTGCCGTCTTTCACCAGACGCGGACCTGCGCCCACAGCGGTGACTACATCTTGCCAAGGGATCTCTTTGCCTGCTGCATTGGTGTATTTATAATTCATCTCTACAGTTGATCCAACGGTGAAGCGATCCGACGAAGATTTCTGATTTCCCGTGAAGACCAGCACCGAGCCATTCTTCGGAATGGCTACATCGGTATTCGGTACTTTCTTGGTGACAATCCCTTTCTCCATCACAACCGCCGTACCTCCTTTGAACCCGACTGTAGATCCCCGCTCTGGCGTGTATAACATCGTAATACTCGCATTCGCGGAAGGTGTTCGGTTAATAAAGGTCGCATACCAACTGCGTGATTTCCCTTCTTTATCTGTTACTTTACCCGTCAGACTCACTTGAAGCGAATCCATGATGGCTGAACCGTCTTCCTTAAACCCGATCGTTGTTCCGTATCTTCCAATATGTATAACTTTGCCGTTTGCTATTAACATGCCGTATGGATCTGGAGCTCCGTTATAAGCTTCAAAAAACGCTCCGTTAATGGCCGCTTGCGCGCCATATGCCTTAACAATCGAAGGTAATGTTGCGGTCTGACCGACCTGCTTCTTCGCCAATCCTACGGTAACTGGTGTACCCTTGGGAATACTAACCGTCTGCACGGTAAAACTGCGTCCTGCTGCTTTTACTTTCTGTACCTTGGTGCTAATTGCCGCTTTGGCATCCGCTGTCTGTGGAGCACTCACCGCTCCTGAAAGGATTACCGGCAAAGCAAGGACGAGGGCCATAGCCCCTGTCCACCACTTTTTGCCCGTCCTTTTTGTCTGCATACTACTCACCCTATTGCCACTCCCATCCAAGAGCCCAGGCTCTTCATCTCAAGTTGTTCGAACTTGTCCATCACCATATCCGGATCAAGACGCAATTCACATACATCCAGTGCACAAGCTACCGGAACAGCACAGTGAATCTCTGCCAGTTTACGAGACAGATGAAGCATATCGAGATCATTCTCAATCTTGTTACGTACCGAAGGGGTAAGTTTATCCATATTGTCCAAAATGCCTTCTATGGAGCCAAACTCCTGCACAAGTTTCAAAGCCGTCTTCTCCCCAATGCCCCGTACCCCAGGATAATTGTCACTGGCATCGCCCATCAGACCTTTCATGTCAATCACTTGACGAGGCGTCAGTTGTTTCTCCGTCATTAGAGATTCAGGCGTATACACCATGTAATTGCCATGACCTTTTTTCATAATAATAATGCTTGTGCGGTCATCAATCAGTTGCAGCATATCATGGTCACCCGTAAGTACCATCACGTTCATATCCGTCTGCTCGGTGTAGTACTTGGCAAGTGTACCGATGCAATCATCAGCCTCATATCCTTGAGCTCCAATATTCGAAATGTTCAAACTATCCATCACTTCACGAATCAGAGCAAATTGAGGAATCAGATCATCCGGAGCTTCCGGACGGTTCCCCTTGTACGCTGCATACTCTTCACCGCGAAACGTCTTGCCCCCCATATCCCAACAGCATACGACATGACTTGGCCCAAAGGTCTGAACCGCATCCCAAAAATAACGGATAAATCCGTATACTGCGTTGGTTGGCACGCCTGCCTTTGTACGTCTGATATATCCGCTTGCAGATGTTGCATAGAATGCACGGAACAACACCGCCATACCATCTACCAGCAACAAAGTAGGTTCATTACGTTGATTCACTTGAATTTGTTCTCTCCTGTCCTGTATCTAGCAAATAAAATATCGAACTAATTCTATCATTATAGCATAGTTCCGCCAAGGATCGACCAGCCAAAAAAGCCCTGAAATTTGAACATTCAGAGCCTTTTTCACCTTGATTCATTTAACAATCAATGAAATCATTCATCTATAAATTACGCGTTGTTCCATTCCTGCTCATACGTGTCTTCTTTGAATCCTACGGTCACTTTGTGACCATCCGTAACGATTGGACGTTTAATCAGACGACCATTGGAAGCCAGCAAACGAATCTGCTCTTCTGTGGACAACCCTGGCAGCTTGTCCTTCAATTGCTGCTCCTTGTACACTTCCCCACTCGTATTAAAGAACTTCTTCACTTCAACTCCGCTCTTCTGAATCAACTCCGTTAATTCTGCTTCGGATGGAGGTGTGTCGAAAATAGGGATTAATTCCAGCTCATGCCCCTGAGCTTCCAGCCATTTTACGGCTTTGCGGCAAGTGCCACATTTGGCGTATTGATATACTTTTAGATTACTCATCGTTACTTCTCCTCCTATGTGTGCTCCGGTGGTGCTCCGGTTTCGACTTCTCGCTTCCCTTGGTTTGCTTTGCAAATCCAAAAGTCGCTCCAAACCGATACCATCGCACTGTAATTTTAAACCTCTTTGCGAATGAGAAAAATGTCCATTCGGCTATATCATTTTAGGATCAAGACACTATGACCTAAGAGCTCTAGAACCAAAGAGCTTATAATCGCAAGACCTTAGCCTACGGCATATTGTTCGGATACATCGCATCCCTCACATGGGTTATCTTACATCCAGTTGATATGCGGACGCACCATGCACTGAAGTCCACACACAGCGCAAATCACAAGCCGTTTGACAGCATTTCACAATACTTCTCTAGGTGATGCCTCCGTATCCAGGCGAGCCTCCAGGGCAGCCATATCTGCGGGCAACGGGGCTTGGAACGTCATCCGATTGTGCAAAATGGGATGGTCAAACACCAGCTCACATGCATGCAATGCCTGACGAGCAATCCAAGTGTCTCGCTCCTCTCGGACAGCCATGGTCTGCTCATCAATCTCATGCACTGGAAGGGTCTTGTACATCCGATCCCCAATTAACGGGCAGCCAATCGATGTCATATGTACCCTTATTTGATGGGTTCTGCCGCTCTCCAGCTTCAGATTCACCGCACTGGCACTTCCGCCCGCCCATCGGACAACGGTCGTGTATAACGTTCTTGCCGCATACCCGTCAGGTGTAACGATTCGACGATGCGGCTCTTCGGGATCACGATCAATCGGGCCATCGATGGCCCCCTCTTCTTGGGCAGGACTACCGTGCACTAAGGCAATATATTGTTTATCCACCGTTCCTGCGATCATCTGTTCAGACACATGCTGGTGCACATATGGATTTTTTGCGATTGCCAGCACACCCGATGTTTCCTGATCCAGTCGATGAATCGGCCTGAAGCGGAATCGCTCGCCTTTGGACTTCCAATAATGGACAACCCCGTTTGCCAAAGTACCTGTGTAATGCCCATGTGTTGGATGTACGATGACACCGGAATCTTTGTTCACGATAAGCAAGTGCTCATCTTCATACAGTATCGTAAAGGGAATCGGCTCAGGTAAAATATCATCCGACTCTTCCTGTTCCATTCGGACTTCCAGGACGTCACCTGCGCTAACTTTGACGCTGATGTATACCCGCTCGCCATTCAACATAATTCCCTGCTCTGTAAGTTTGATTCTCGACAGGAGCTTGCGCGAAACCTGTAGGCGCCGCTGAAGCACGGTCTTCAGCAGCCAGCCATCTTCATTTTCGGGAACCGTGTAAATAAGTGGTGAATAATAATCGCTCATTCTTTGTCTTTGCGGCGGAATACTTTTTTGCTCCGCACATACTCAATGTCAGCTACCTGTTGTCTCGCATTGGCAGTCCGAGCTACAACGAAGAAATAATCAGACAGACGATTCAAATAACGTCGTACAGAAGGGTTGATATCCGTGTGCTGTCCGAGTGTTACGGCGCGGCGTTCAGCGCGACGACATACTGTACGGCAGACATGTAATGTGGAAGAGAGCAAACTGCCCCCTGGCAAAATAAACCGTTCCACCTTCGGATTTTCCGCATCATACAGATCAATCCATTGCTCAAGCCGGGTGACCATCTCATCCCGTACTTTATATTTGGTTTCGCTAATTTTTACAAAGGCGAGATCGGACCCGCAATCAAACAATTCTTGCTGAATTTCGAGCAAGTGTTCACGCAAATCCTCAAATTCCCCATTTGCTTGATCAATAAAACTGATGGCCTGCCCAACAAAACAATTCAGCTCATCAATTGTCCCGTAAGCTTCAACCCGGTCATCGTCCTTGATGACCCGTCCACCAATGACTGAGGTCTGCCCCTCGTCACCTGTTCGTGTATATATGCCCATTGTAATCCCTCCTATTGTTAATATCATTCGCATGGTAGAACGCTGGGGTTAAATATAAATGCATTGCCCTTCTAGAGTTTAACTTAATCAGTATACTTGACCTGCTATGAATACGGGAATGCTATTATTTTCAGAAACCAGTGAGATCCTTCACACGTATATATGAGTTGGTGTACTCTGCCGAGTATACGCCAAATCCTTGCAAACCAAAAGTAGAGGAGACGATTATGCAAAACTGGATAACCGATTTCATGGAACAATACGGCTACATAGGCATTGCACTCATTATTGCGCTTGAAAACGTATTTCCCCCCATCCCCTCCGAAATCATATTACCTTTTGGCGGCTTCATGACCACCTACACCAGCCTGACCCTTCCCGGTGTTATTATTGCTGCTACCATTGGTTCTGTGCTTGGGGCTGTCATTCTCTATGGGATCGGACTGCTGATTGATGTCAATCGGCTGGAGAAGATTGTAGAACGTTGGGGTCATATTCTGCGGATCAAAAAAGAAGATATCCACCGTGTCGATGCATGGTTTGACAAATATGGAATGTGGACCGTACTATTCTGTCGCATGGTTCCCCTTGTTCGAAGCCTGATCTCAATTCCTGCCGGCATGTCCAACATGAAATTTGGTTTATTCCTACTCTTCACAACCATTGGAACACTGGCCTGGAATATTATTCTCGTCTCGGTTGGTGCGGCGCTTGGTGCGTCATGGGAGAGTATCCTGCACTTTATGGACGTGTACTCCCTGGTCGTATATGTACTTCTAGCGATTATTGTTGTGGGCTGTATAATCTGGTGGATCAGACGCAATAAAACTCGGAAATAAAGAAATTTACACGCATAGCTTTTGTCATAAAATAAAGCCTCCGCACCACCATTTGTGGTGACGGAGGCTTCTTTTGGCTTTTCGATCGTTTAACATTATGAAATGCTAATCTTCATATCGCAGCCCTTGATCTTTGAGATCAACAGGCAAGCCAGATATCAACAGATACATCTGTTCCGAATGCGCCTGCAACGCCCGGTTAACTGACGCCATTCTTGCTGCAAAAATTCGTTCTTCCTCTGAAGGATATAAAGAACCGTGCATTTCATTGGTAATCACGAGCAGCTTTCCCTGGTAAGACAGAAGGGCGTCCAGCAACAGCTGTGTCTCTGAACGCTGCTGATCCAGATCATCACTTGCCCTGAACCCGGCTGCCATCCATGCGGTCAGACTATCCACAATGACAATCCGCTGATCTGCCAGGAAGAGATTGGATTCTCGATTAATCTGGTGAAGCACCTCCGTCAGGTGCTGGCCGTTCCCAGCCTGGATGGCACGATAATGAGCGGATGGCAATTCGGGAATCACGGGATCATGATCACCAGTGGATAAATAGATGCCCTCCCGGCTAATCCGGGCTGCGAATCCAAGCGCAAATCGGGTTTTACCACTGCCTATGCCGCCTGTGACCGTAATTAACAATCCGCTCCCCTCCTTCAGTAGCCATACTAGATTGCATTTACTCTGTCAGCGCCTTCAGCACTTTCTTGGACTCTTCGACATTAGACGCCGACACCGGAATGGTAGCAAACAGATTTTGCGCAGCATAATCTACATCTTTGAACATTTGCATATCTTCCAGCGGAATGCCATAGAGATGTGATTCTGTCTTGATATCTGAACCGTCATCTCCTTCACCCTTTTCAACCAGGACCCCGCCTTCAAATACACCGCGCTTATACTTCTCCGCATCAAATGTATCATCCAGCGGAATATTGGAGCCGTTACTTCCGTACTGCTTCATATCAGCCTCAGGCAAAATGAAAATATCATGACCGCCAGCCGCATATTCTACCATAATTTTCTGAACATCATACATCGCACTGGTGATAACCTCCACCTTGGGCTCCTCGCCCAGCTTCTGCTGCAAATTAGCTTGCAACTGCTCCGAGATCACGGATGGATTTCCTTGGTTGTCAATGATAAAAATTGTAAAACCGTCCTTACCGCCACAGCCAGCAAGCAGAAAAATCATAGAAATGATTGCGGTAAGCCCCCAAAATCTCTTCATTCCAGTTCCCCCTTTAGTCTCCTATGTACAATATATCACAATTGTTCCACGCAAAAAAATAACCCTCCCTATCCAAAGCAATCTGTTCATAGATCAAAAAAAAAGACCCTTTCCGGGTCTTCTTCGAATCGAATATGCGTAACGTTTCGATACAACGATAAATTACTTTCCTTTAATCGGATTAGCCTTCATGTATTCATTAATCTTCAAATCTAGCAAACTGCTAATTTCAATTACAATATCGGATGTGAATGATTTCTCTTCAAGGAATATCTGTTCCATCTTGCGGCGTAGCATATGGATCTCATCTTCCAAGGAAACGTTATGCAAAGATGCGTGATCCGGTTTCACCGACCATCGGTCGCCATGATCGCCTTCTGCCAAATAATGCCCACGATTAGTCGGTAAATCATATTCAACACAAAACAAAGCCAACCCCTCCTTGGAAAAATTAGTTTCCAAATACAAGAAAAACTTATTTCAAATTGAAATTATATCACAATATTTTGTAAAAGAAAGTTATTTTTTTCTAGTTTGAAGAAAGTTTATGTCGATCAGAAGCTTCTAATCCCTATTAACCCTCTTTTTGCAGTTTGTAAACAAAGTTTCCGATTCGTTCCAAGGCTTCATTCAATTGGGTCACAGATGTTGCATAGGAACAACGAAGAAATCCTTCACCTTGTGGACCAAATACATTCCCCGGTACAGCCGCCACTTTATTTTCCGTTAGCAAACGCTCAGCAAAAAGATCCGAACTCAGCCCCGTCTTCTGGATACTAGGAAATGCATAAAATGCTCCCTGGGGTTCATGGCAGTCCAGTCCAATATCTCTAAAACCCTGCACGATAAGGCGTCTGCGCTGATTATAGGATTCAACCATTCTATCCTTCTCACCCAAACCGTTCGTCAATGCCTCAAGCGCGGCCACCTGTCCCATAGCAGGTGCACACATCACCGTGTACTGATGAATTTTGAGCATGGCTGCAATCAGTTCGGGATGTCCGCACATATACCCAATTCGCCAGCCGGTCATCGCAAAAGCCTTGGAAAACCCACTAACCAAAATGGTACGTTCCTTCATATCCGGAATCGTAGCGAAACTAACATGTTTTTGCGTATACGTCAGCTCAGCATAAATCTCATCCGCAATGACGATCAGATCATGCTTTTTGATCACTTCAGCAATAGGCAGCCATTCTTCATAGGTCATGATGGCACCTGTCGGATTGCTCGGATAACAGAGGATAAGAACCTTCGACTTCGGCGTAATTCCCGCTTCCAGCGCCTCGGCAGTCAGTTTAAACTGATCCTTCGCATACGTTTCTACACCAACCGGTATACCTCCACCAATCGAAGCGATTGGAGAATATGCCACATACGAAGGTTCTGGAATCAGAATTTCGTCTCCGGGTACAATCAATGCACGCAATGCCAGATCAATGGCTTCACTGCCACCAACGGTAACGATAATTTCGTCCTTTGGATCATACTTGGTATCAAATTGAGTATCCAGATACTCGCTGATGGCTTCCCTCAGTTTCGGCATACCCGCATTGGAAGTGTAACTGGTCATGCCTCTTTCGAGTGAATATACACAAGCTTCACGCATATGCCACGGTGTTACAAAGTCCGGTTCACCTACACCCAGTGTGATGATATCCTTGTTATCGCCAACCAGATCAAAAAATTTGCGTATGCCGGATGGCGGTATCTGTTGAACCAAAGGTGCCAAATACGAAGTCATTTTCTTGTTGTTTCCTGTTGTCTGTTCATTCACTATCATGACGCATCTTCCTTTACGGCGAGATCATGAGACGGTTGTCTTCCTGATGGTCTTCAAAAATAATCCCGTCCTGCTTATATTTTTTAAGAATAAAATTCGTTTTGGTTGAAAGTACAGAGTCAATCGGAGACAATTTCTCCGATACAAAATTAGCGACTTCACGCAGGTTACCACCTTCTACTTCTACGAGCAGATCATATGCACCTGACATGAGATATACCGATTTCACTTGCGGATACAGATAAATGCGTTCAGCGATCCCTTCGAAGCCACGACCACGCTCAGGCGTAATCTGTACTTCAATCAAGGCAGTTACTTTCTCATCATCAATCTTGCTCCAATTCACAACGGTTGCGTATTTCACAATCACGTGGTCCTGTTCAAGCTGGGCCACGGCGTTCTTGATCTTATCTTCCGACTCCCCCAGCAGCGTCGACAGCAGTGCGGGAGTCCTTCTCGCGTCTTCCTTCAACAAATCCAGAACTTTTAATTGCAGATCGTTCAGATCCTTCATGTCTTTCCCTCCAGCGTCATCCAGCTTCCTGAAAATGAATTAATACTTATATTACATGAATTCAACGATCATGCAAAGACAAAAACCGCCCGCCCTGAATTCGGGCAAGCGGTGGTATGGTCTGTAACAGTACCTGCTTCAAACCATAATTACAAAGGTTACATGTAATAAGGGTTACCGTAATTCGGTTGATGCTGGGGTACATTAGGCGCCTGGTTGTAAGCACTGGCCTGCGTATTCTTTTCCTGAATGAACTGCTGGCATTTCTGTTGGGTCTGGTGGGCCGATTGAATCTGCTTGTCCACATCCTGGCGCAATGCCTTCGAGCCTACCGAATACATGTTGTTCTGCTGCATCACATTAAACAGCTCACCTTGCAAACGGAGTGTATCATTGGTCAAATCTGTGAACATCCGACGTGTAATGGGACAGGAAGCTTCGGTTGTTGCTGTCGTATATTCGCGCGCGGTTCGTCTTAAATCCGCAAGAATCGACTTCAACAAATCCTGTTCCTGCATAAAAGATCCACTAGATGATAAAGATTGAGAATACACACGATTTCCTCCTATACGGTTAGATTCGGCTTCTATTACTGTGCTTGTGTTGGAGCAATAGATTGATGTTGTTGCAAAGCATTAACGAGTGTGTTCAGATGCTGTTCATGGGAACGAACATAGTGATTCAGTGCCTGCTGAATTTGCGGATTATGTGAGATAGAAGCTGTAGCCGCGCACTGCTTGATCAGCAGTTCTTCATTGGTTATTGAATCCGCAATATAATTCAATTCTTTCGGACTCAGCGCTTGCATGGATTGATTCTGCATGTTTCGTTGACCTCCTCGGCATAAAGTTTATGCGCAATTATTGTTAACCCGGTCACTCAAAAGTATACAAACGTAATCATGAAGGAGATGTTTCTAATGGATCTGGTCTATGGTACACCGTTCTGGCCTTCCACTTTCAACCCAAATTCTAACTATCCCTCGCTACAAACCGACATCTCCTGTGACTGCTTGATCATAGGTGGTGGTATGGGGGGGGCACTGACTTCCGAATTGCTTACGGAGCGTGGAGTTAATACGGTTGTTATTGATAAGAGAAAGATTGCGCATGGCAGTAGTTCAGCCAATACAGGACTTTTGCAGTACACAAACGACAAAACACTGACCTCCTGTATCAATACCTTTGGTGAAAAGACAGGCGTGCGCTTCTATGAACTATGTCGTGAAGCCATGCAGAAACTCACACAAATTGCGGACAGGCTGGATACCGATCCCTGGTTTATTCCACGGACCAGTCTCTGTTTTGCCAGCAGCATTGATGATGTAGCCATGCTGGAGGAAGAATATCAAACGTTGAAGCATTATGGCTTTGAAGCTGAACTGTGGAATTCCGACAAAATCAGCACCCATTTCCCCTTCAGCAAACCTGCCGCATTATATACGTTGGGGGATGCTGAAGTGAACCCGTATCGTTTTGTTCATGCCTTGTTTGAATCGGCAAGCAAACGAGGAGCACAAATCTATGGACAGACTGAGATGATTCATTGTGAATTCGATGATGATGGTGTGCTGTGTCATACTTCAGGTGGGAAAATCCGCGCCAGCAAGGTTATTTTTGCTGCCGGTTATGAGACGCAGGCCATCAAAAAGGATCAAGGAGCCTACCTACAAACCACCTATGCTATCGCTACTAAACCGTTGCCTGACCTTAAGGAATGGTATGAGCACAGTCTGATCTGGGAGACGGCACGCCCTTACCTGTATATGAGAACCACACCAGACGGACGGATCATTGCTGGCGGTCTGGATGAAGAGACACCGAGGGAAGATCAGCGTGAGATTCGGGCAAGACACCGGGGAGATACACTCCTGGAAGAAGTTCGCTCTTATTTCCCACTGGAGGGTCTTGAAGTTGATTATGCCTGGGGTGCCGTATTTGGCAATACGAATGACGGACTTCCGTTTATCGGCCCACATCCTGAATACCCGCATTCTTATTTTCTTGAGGGTTATGGCGGTAACGGTACAGTGTACAGCATGTTCGCTGCTTCTATTTTGGCCGATGCTGTTACAGGAGTTGAGAATGGCGATATGGAACTTTTCTCATTAACGAGAACGAGTAAACCTTCTCCTGTGTAAGCAACGCCTCAAATAAATAAGGGTACAGCTCAGGATTATTCCCTGGACTGTACCCTTTTCCCTATGCTGAGGGTTCTTGCTGATCCGGATGTACTAACAAGTTGCGCATGAATATCCAGCCAATAAGCGGGAAAGCCCCAAGCGCCACAATAAGCCAGGTTAATGTTTGTAAAGAAGGGCCATTCATGACCGTCAGAATAAATACAGCAAGGCCAAATAAACGACCGACCATCAAACAAAGCTCCCTTAATACGACAAGTTCAACCCTTTTCTCTACATTTTCGCCGCTCGCTCCCATCAGGTCGAATCCTGCCGAAATCATTGGCAAAATATACAACGGCATCGACAAGGCAGATCCAATTCCCATAATTAAAAGCGTACCATAGCTGACCTTCCATAATAGCGGAATTAACACGATGAATAACAATATCGCACCGGCTAACATCCCTCTGGACCTGTATTGCGGCTTAAACCATTTTCCTGCGGCCCAGTAACTCACCAGTGCTACGGCTGAAGTAATTAGCGAGAACTGCCCTAGTTTATATTCCTGCTTAGTTGCCACATAGACAAGCAATGCAATCAGAAAGGCAAATACGCCTTCCCGCACGCCTTGTGCAAACAGTCCCATGCCAAGCGGTCTCCATGCGCTATCTTTGACAGACAACTGTCGCCACGGTTCAGACCAGCGGTATGTGCCGCTGACCTCCCTTTTTTTCAGAAAAAAACTGAACACAACGGCAATCACATATATGACCAATGACACCGTAAAAATAAGGCGATAACCCGAATTATCAACCATTCGTGAAATAATAAGACCTGAGAACCACGGGCCGATGATGCCTGTCATGGAACCCAGCAGACCCACCCAGCCATTGAACAGGTCCCTATTCTCCCGGTCAGTCACCTCAAAATAAACCACATTGAACGCAATCCAGAACAATCCAAGTGCACATCCAAACAAAATCCCCAGAGGCCATATCCAGTCAACCGCTTTTGGTCCCGCCCATAACACAAGCATGTAAAAAATACCTGACAAGGCTGTTCCCAATCGTAACGCACTCATTTTGTTATGTTCCTTGACCCACTTTCCCGCAAGCCAAAACGTGAGTCCAAGTGCAATTTGCTGGCTGATCGTAAACCATCCCAGCATGGCGTAGTCGGGACGACTTTTCCACAGATACACATTCAGAAACGTTCCCGACAAAGCTCCGGCTAACACAAACAATCCATTCACGCCTAGTAGCAGAATGGATTGTCGGCCCAGAGAAATCTTCATCTACTCCCTCCTTATTCCACCTGAAGTCAGCACTTCACAGGCAAGGTCTAAGGGTTAACGTACCCCAAGCAGAAGGAAAACATGATGAACTTCTCCGATTATTATATTTTCAGAAACGTCTTACTCTCTTATTTCCGTGCACTCAAATTCTGGATCAGACGCAGACGGTCATCTTCGGACAGGTTATATTGAACCTGGAAGCAACCTGAGCATACATACATTTGTACAGAGAACGGCGCATCCAGCAACGAATCCGTACCAGAGACAGCATTGGCAACAGGATTGAACGTATCCTTGGTTGCCTTCTGTGTACCCGTGAGGATCATGAATTCACGGCAGTGTGGGCATTCCGGAACCTCTTCTTGCAAATCAAGCTGCTTCTCCACGCCTTCTTCGTATTGAATCAGATCATTGCCCTCATCCGCATATTTCGTCAATGTACGAAGCTCCGGCAATTTCAGCTCTACTTCATCTCCCCACAAATTGGCGAGATCCGTAGTTTGTTCATCGTCCTCAACATCATCCATATCATAGATGTCTTCCTCGGCTTCATTGTTCTCTTCATCACCGATATTGATGTTTAGAGTACGATATCCCTTTAATTCATTATGACAGTAAGGGCATTCTTCTTCTGGACCTAGCTCCTCATCCCATACAATTTCGGTGTGGCACCATGGACATACTGTTGGTTCCATATTAAATCAACCTTTCTCTTTCAGATAATCATGTGTTTAACACATATATGATGCCTATGGCAAAAAATACAATCGATGCAGCAAACAGAATCCGTATCAATATCTTCATGAACGGTCCCCCTACATGATGCTCGCGCCAATAACAAATGACAACGAGACGGAAATAATCATGGATATCAATCCAACGGCCCGGTTATCCGCTTCAATCTCCTTGTCAATGGAGAACACCGGTGTCAGAAACTCGAATAGAAAATAGGCAATGAGCAGAAGGACAAATCCTACAAATGACCACGTCATAGCTTCATACACCGATGATTTGGCCTGAATGCAGAAATGAAGCACGTTGCAGATTCCAAAGATCTTGCCTCCTGTAGCCATCGCAACCGCCACATTGCCCTTCTTGATTTCATGCCAGCATTTGTACTTGGTCACCAGTTCAAAGCAAGCAAGAAATACAAGCAGCTCCATAATCGCTACGGAGAAAAATCCGAGCACCATCCCCAAGGGATGAGACAGCAATTCGTCAATCGTCCCTTTCACTCATCGTTCCCCTTCCCCATTCTGCCGCCTGAACTCACTCAGGCGGCAGAACTTCTTTGATTCCTGGTCGGGCTATTCCAATTCTGCGACGGTCACACCGTTTCCGCCTTCTCCGTAATTGCCCAGCCGGTAACTTTTTATATGTCTATGCTTACGCAGGTAATCCTGAATACCGGAACGCAAAATTCCTGTTCCTTTACCGTGAATAATATACACCTGACCCAGATTAGCAAGGAAAGCTTCATCGATAAAACGATCTGTCTCCATCAAGGCTTCTTCCAGATTCGTCCCCCGCAAATCCAGTTCACTTTTCACATTGTCATCGCGAGTTCGTTTCACGCCGGTTACCGGTTTCTGCTTCGGTTTGGCTTCTGCTGGTGCAGACTGCTGTAATTCCAGGTCATTCAGGGATACTTTCATTTTCATGATCCCCAATTGAACCATGGCATCCTTGGTGCCTGACATCTCCACCACATGACCTTTTTGATTCAAACTGTAGACAAGAACTTCATCGCCCGGTCCGATGGCCCGAGACTTCGTTGCCGTTGAAGTGCGCTTAGCCGTCTTCTTGCGTTTCTCAGGTTCAGCTTCATCCAGTTGTTTGCGAGCAGCAATAAGTTTGTGCTCCTTCACGGATGCGCCTTCTTCCATAGCGAGCTGACGAAGATCAGTTATAATCTTCTCAGCTTCCGCTCTGGCCTTGTCCACAATGTTGCGGGCATCTTCTTCCGCTTTTTCAATGCGTCGGTCACGCTGCTGTTCCAGCTTCTCCAGTTCGGCTTGATGACGGCTGCGCAATTTCTCCATGTCCTGGCGCAGACGTTCCGCACTCTCACGTTCTTGCTCCGCAGTAAGCCGATTCTCTTCCAGGGAAGCGATCATATGCTCTACACGCTGGTCTTCTTCTTTCACTTCGCCACGCGCGTAATCCAGAATGTATCCTGGCAGACCTAGCCGCTCCGCAATTGCAAACGCGTTACTCCGTCCCGGCACACCGACGAGTAGTCGGTAGGTAGGGCTCAGTGTATTAACGTCGAATTCCATGCTGGCATTAATAACACCTTTTCGCTCATAAGCGTAAGCTTTCAGCTCACTGTAATGCGTTGTTGCTACCATGCGGCATCCGGTCTGATGCATATGCTCCAGAATGGAGATCGCCAGTGCAGAACCTTCTGCCGGGTCGGTACCTGCCCCAAGTTCGTCAAGCAACACCAGACTTTTGGTTGTCATGTTCTTCAGTATCCGAATGATGTTCGTCATATGACTGGAGAATGTACTCAGGTTCTGTTCAATGCTCTGTTCGTCACCAATGTCGGCGTAAATCGCATCAAAAACACATAACTGGCTGCCATCTTCCGCTGGAACGAACAAACCTGACATTGCCATGAGGCTCAGTAAACCAATCGTTTTGAGTGTTACTGTCTTACCACCCGTATTTGGACCCGTTACGATAATGGATGTATAATCGTTGCCGAGTTCAATGTCGGTTGGCACTACATTTTCAATCGAGATCAGCGGATGGCGTCCCTTTTTGAGCTTGATGAATCCGCGATCGTTCATGCGTGGCAATGTGGCTTTCAATTCTCGGGCAAGACGTGCTTTGGCAAATATGAAATCCAGCGATCCCAGCAGGTCAACATCAACCAATAACCACTCTGCCTGTTCACTGACAAGTGCCGTTAATTTCTGCAAAATCACTTCAATTTCGCGTTCTTCCCGGATTCGGGTCTCGCGCAATTTGTTATTCATCGCAACGATGGATTCTGGCTCAATAAACAGCGTTGCTCCTGAACCGGATTGATCATGGACAATCCCGCCAAAGTAAGAGCGATATTCCGATTTCACGGGAATCACGAAACGGTCTCCCCGAATGGTTATCAGCTGGTCCTGCAGCATTTTGGATACTGTAGAAGAACGGATCATCGAATCCAGTTTCTCACGGATGCGAGCTTCACCGCCGCGCAGCTCACGACGAATCTGCGCCAGTGTTACACTCGCGCTATCTGAGACTTCGGCATTGTCGTCAATACAGATACGAATTGCATCTTCAAGCGTTTTTTGCTCAGATAACTGATCACTGATGTAGAAGATCGATTCCACCTTTTCATCATCGTGGAGTGCAGCGATCTGACGTTTCAATCGACGTGCTGCAAAAGTGGTGTTGGAAATTCCCAGTAACTCATGCGGGTTCAACGTGCCCCCTATTTCGGCGCGTTTAATCGAAGCGGTAATATCCACAATTCCCCCAAAAGATGGAGAGCCTTTCAGACGATCAAACATAAAAGCTTCATCGGTTTGCTGGAGCAGTCTCTTCACTTCTTCCAGTTCACTGATCGGCTCCAATTGTTCCGCTTTCTTTTTTCCCATCGTAGTCTGGGCAAAGCTTTGCAATGTATTTAAAATTTTGCGATATTCCAATGTTTTTAAAATTTTCGTGTCCAAGTGTACAACTCCTTCCAAACTATAACTGTATTATAACGAAAGAAACTTTCTAGCGCTATTTAACGAATCCTTCCACACATAACTTACGACATAGCGCCGCAAACTACAGGTGTCAGGATTGTGCAACCTCACCAGTGAACAGGATGTACAATGCTCAATCCGATTTGAATAAAGGAGGTATAACACCATGAATTTTCTGGGACATGTCGTGCGATTTATCATCGCCGCAATTGTATTGATGGTCGTCAGCTGGATCGTACCCGGATTCGCCGTCGGTGGTTTCTGGAGCGCACTGATGCTTGCTCTGGTTATCGCTCTGCTTGGCTGGGTTGTTGAAGGCATCTTCGGGAAAAGGGTTAATCCTTTTGGCCGTGGTATTGTCGGATTCATCGTCAGCGCACTGGTGATCTGGATTGGTCAATATGTCGTAGATCATGTACATGTCAGTCTGCTTGGTGCCGTTCTGGCTGCATTGGTCATTGGGATCATTGATCTGTTCATCCCGGTTTCCACCCCTTTTGATGCCGGAAGAAGATCCAAAGATCACGCATAGGCTCCAACGGTACCCACTCCTCATAGACTGTTGCTCACTTCCTCTAAACCTCTGATGGCTTATATGCCTGATGAGGTTTATTTTTTTAGGTTGTGCGCATGCTGATGTTCAAAAAAACGACATAGGCAGCATGTACAGGCATCGTCAATTTGCGGTATGATGACTGGAGAAATCATTCAAATTTTATCCATATCACGCTTTTTGAGGAGGCATATGATGAAGAAAGGCATGGCATGGCTTGCGGCCTGTATGTTGATTCTGGTCCTTGCTGCATGTGGTGGAACTGGACAATCCGCAGAATCAAACGGCGAGTCCGACTCGGGTGCAACTGCAAGCGAAGAACTGGTAATCAAAGCAAGCAACTATGAATTTGACCAACCTGAATACCATTTAAAAAAAGGTGTCCCGGTTAAGATTGTTTATGAAAATACAAACGGAAACCATGGTGTTCTCGTGCCTGAGCTGAACCTTCGGCTGGATACCAGGAACAATTCCAAAGTGATTACTCCCGACAAAGCAGGGGAATTTGAAATGTCCTGTTCCGTCTATTGCGGAAGCGGTCACGGCAGTATGATCTCCAAAATTATTGTTGAAGAATAGTGTTCAAGACAAGGAGCCCCCGTAGCGACGGGAGCTCTTTCTTCATTATAACAAATTGTACAAGAGTGCGCTGTCCAGGATTCCAGTTATGACATAATCATCAGCTAGGTCTGATCCTGCTCAATCAATTCAATCCATTCGTTATATTCCGTCTGCAATTTCGTATATTCATCCCGCAATTGGCGGTAATCTGTATTCAGTTGCTCCGCCTTCTCCTGCTCCATCTCACGTTCAACCTGCAGCAAACGTAACTGATTGGCCGCAAGTTCATACCGCTCACCGATATCCAGCAGTTCATTTTCCATCGTCTGCTTTTCTTCGATTGCTTCCGCACGCTGCTGGGCAAGCTGCTGCCGCTCGTGTTCCAGCTCTTCTACCTTCTCCACACTGGCAGCACTTTCTTTCTGCCAGAGATTCAATTCATTCTCCAGTGTAGTCCATCGATCTTGCCAGGACTGTTCCTGAGCCGCCCATTCATCTGCACGACGTTGCCAAACCTGATCTTGTTGTTCCGCTTGTTGTTCTGCTTGTGCTACTCTTGAGCTTAGCTCAACTTCCCGATCAGTCAGCTCTTTCAGGCGAGAGGAGAGCTCTGCCTGTTTGGCAGACAATTCTTCATGCTTAATCTGCCACTCAAGTGCTTCTTCTTCTGTCTGAGTCAGTATGCTACCTTGTTCATCGATACGCCCAGATAGCTGATTAGCATTCTGTCTTGATTCTTCAAGCGCACGCACGATTTCTTTCTTTTCTTC
Source organism: Paenibacillus sp. O199 (assembly GCF_001636635.1). NCBI lineage: Bacteria > Bacillati > Bacillota > Bacilli > Caryophanales > Paenibacillaceae > Paenibacillus > Paenibacillus sp. O199. The sequence continues at coordinate 242,648 of NZ_LGRP01000004.1, read as the reverse complement.
GCTCATCTCATTCAGCTTGCGAGTATAGTCTTCTTCACGCTGCAGTGCATCACCATAATCCTTACGGATTTGTTTATAATTTTCCTGCAGCTTGTTCAGTTCTTCACGAGCTTCATTCAATTCACCATCAAGCTCTTTATGTTGTAGCTCCAGACGACCAGCTTGCGCAAGATAACGTTCTGCTTCTTCGCTGGCGTGACGAGCTTCTTCTTTAACAACGGATAATTCATCATGAAGGGACTGTACACCAGACTCTAACGTTTCATTCTGTTCTGCAGCTTCAAGTACCTGTGTCTCCAATTCGCCGATCTCGATCAGACGTTGTTCAGCCTGCTCTTTCCAAGACTGCTCGCTCTGCGTCAGTGCACCAAGTTCATGTTGCAATGTGCGTACTGCCGCATGGGCCTGCTCAAGCACTTTTTGCAGCCTGCGCTGCTCATCCTCGGACTTCACTTCGGCTTCACGGAGTTTTTTGATTTCCTGTTCAAGCTGACCGTGCTGATCCTGTACTTTTCGCAGTTGTGCTGTCAGAGAAGATTCACGTTCAACGGTCTCGTTATACTGCTGTTTCCATTGCTGTTCCGCTTCCCGGAAATGTTCGGCCTCAGCTTCTGTGTTGCGGAGTTGTTCAGTCAGCAGAGCACTATCCGCTTTTAGTTGTTCCAGCTGCTGCTCCAATTCCGTAATTCGACGAAGCTGAACATCTTGCTCCTGTTTGTATACGGCTTGTTCACTACGCAACATTTCAGTTTGATTACGCTCTTGTTGGAGCTGTTGCTCCTGATCCACAACAACCTCTTGAGCATTCTTGAGCTGCTTGCGTACCTCGGCTAATTGGCCTTCAACATCGATTAAGCGCGATTTGGCCTGTTTACGTTCTTCTTCCAACTGCTGCTTCAGCTTGCCTTGCTCTTCTTGCAGCAAAGCTTCAGCAGTTGCCGCAGCTTCGTTCGCCTGAGTCTGGGCTGCTTCATGGATTTGCTGAAGCTGTTCTTCATAAGCAGCTTCTTTTTCCATCCATTCCAATTCTGCCAGTTCGGATGACTCCTTGAACGTTGCATTCAGCTGTTCAATCTCAGCCAGTCGCTTCTGCTCTGCTTGTTGCTGCAGTGCGGTTTGTTCTTCTTTTGCCTTCTCAGTCAGTTCTCGGGCTTGATTGACGGCAGCTTGCTCTGCCTGCTGTATACGCCGCTCCATCTCGGACTGAAGTTCACGGTATTGGAGCTGGGCTTCTTCCTGAACCTTTTGCAATTGAGACTCGGCTTGTTCCAATTCAGACAAAATTGCCGCTTCTGCTTGCTCCTTCGCCGTTTGTACTTGCTGTGCAGCCTGCACCTCAATTTTTTGACGTTCTGCCACGGCCCGAGCTTCGGCTTCTTTCAGTTGAGCTGCCGTCTTATCCTGCAGCTCCTTGTATTGTGCAGCCGCTTTGGCTTGGGCTTGCTGCAACTCATTTACTGAACGTGTCTGTGCTTCTTTCAGCTGAGCTGCCGCCTGAGTCTGTGCATTCTTGAGTTGATTCGCTGCTTTTTCTTCTGCTTCTTTAAGACGCGCCTGTGCCTTCTCCTCAGCCGCTTTCAGTTGCGACGCCGTTTGAGCCTGAAGCTTTTGCTCGCGACCTGCTGCCTGAGCGCGTTCCTGCTCCAGTAATGTATTCAGCTTGGCTACTTCTGCCTGCTGATCCTTCTGGAGCTTGGAGATGGCCTGTTCCGCCTCAGATTTAAGCTTCATTGCTTCAGCGAGTTCTTGGTCCCTGCGTTCCAGTTCCTGCTGATGTTCATTTTGTATGGCATTCAGCCGATTGAGTTCATTTCTCATTTCAGTACGTTCACCGGTCAGCATTTTCAGCTCATTCCGAATTTCCTGAGTCTGAAGAGACTGCTCAGCCATATGTACAGCTGCCAGAACTGCAATACGCGGGGTATCCAGTCGGGAATTATGTTTGGAGATGGCGCTCATTCGCTCATCCACCAGGTTAGCTACTTGTTTCATATAGTCGGCACTGCTGCCAACCAGTTTATAGGAAGTCCCGTAGATCTCTACGGTGACGCGTGTACGATCAGGTATAGTCACAGTTGTGCCCTCCTTAAAGTCTGTATGTTGATTCTAAGCTGTAAAACAAAAAAAGTCACATCGATCCTCTAATGCTAAGGATTCGATGTGACTTCAAGCAATTCCTGCTAATCTTTGTTCAAAAAATTGACTTATGTTCTATTTACGCAATTCGGCTCCAAATTGCTCCTCCAGACGAGCAACAACACGAGCATGAACCTCGGTAATTTCCTCATCTGTCAATGTGCGTTCACGGTTGCGATAAACGAGAGCCATCGCTACGCTCTTCTTGTCTTCACCCAACTTGCTGCCTGTGAACACGTCGAATACCTGTACGGTTTGCAACAGTTCGCCAGCAGATTCACGAATTGAGCGCAGCATATCCCCAGCTTCGATATCTTTACTCACAACAACTGCGATATCCCGCTCAACTGCCGGGAATCGTGGAAGCTCACGATAACGGATATCCGCATCCGCTTCACTATAGATCGCTTCAAGCCCGATCTCTGCGAGATATACATCGTTCAAATCATATTGCTGTTGCAGTTCAGGATGCAATTGACCCATCGTACCAATCAGTTTGCCCTCTCCGCCATCTTTTGCTTCAAGGTATACCGATGCGGAACGACCAGGGTGGAAGCCTTCTGGACTGTTTGCTACCAGGCGAATGCGCTGCTCCAGGCCCACATAGGCGAACAGGTTCTCAAGTGCACCTTTCAGATCGAAGAAGTCCACTTTCTCTACTCCCACATTCCACTGCTGGGATGCACGATTTCCAGTGAGCAACAAGCTCAGGACCGGAATTTCATGCGGTTGCTTCGTCAGCTTTTCTTCTTCAGTGAAGAACACACTACCTACTTCGAATACAGCCAGTGAATCATGCTTGCGGTTCATGTTATACACCGTGGCATCCAGCATTTGCGGCAAGATGCTCTTACGAAGCACGCTGCGGTCCTCACTCATTGGCATAGCCAGCTTCACGGCTTTACTGCCTTCTGTTAGAGAAGGGAACAAGGATACTTTATCCGGGTGTACGAATGAATAGCTGATCATTTCCTGCCAGCCACTACCTGCAAACAAACCACGAATGGTACGGCGCATTGCTTGTGAACGCGTGTAAGCACCCGGTGTTGTTGGTCCTTCGATCAACGTGGTTGGAATATTGTCGTATCCGTACAGACGGGCAATCTCTTCAAACAGATCCACATCAAGTGTAATATCCCCTCTGCGGCTAGGCACTTCAATATCAAGCAGACCCTGCTGCGCATCACCACACGCAAAGTGTAAACGAGCGAAGATGGTTTTCACTTCAAGCAGGGACAACTCGGTTCCCAGATAGCGATTCAGTTTATCCAGCGACAGCTGCACAATATGTTTATCCGCTGCGGCTGTTCCAGCTTCCACGATCCCCTGATGAACTTCGCCTTCCGCATAACGCTGAATCAATTCAGCCGCACGGTTCAATGCCGTAATGACAGCAGCCGGATCGACTTCTTTCTCAAAACGCATGCTTGCTTCGGAACGCAGCCCCAGTTGGCGCGACGTTTTCCGAACGGTTCCGCCGTCGAACTTGGCGGATTCCAGCAACAGATTCACTGTGGTTTCCGTTACCTCGGAATTCTCGCCACCCATAACACCCGCGATGGCTACCGGTTTCACGCCATCGGTAATGAGCAGCATATGCGGCTCCAGCTTGCGCTCCTGGCTATCCAACGTCACGATCGTTTCGCCTTCTTTGGCCATCCGTACTTCAATATGGCCCTTCTCCAGCTTATCTGCATCAAAAGCATGCAGCGGCTGTCCGTATTCCAGCATGACATAGTTCGTGATGTCAACGATATTATTGATCGGACGGATGCCAGCGGCCATCAAACGGTTTTGCATCCACTGCGGGGAAGCTCCCAGCTTGATCCCAGTTACATAACGGGCTGCATAATGACTGCATTGTTCGCCAGCCGTAATCTCAACCGAGATATGATTCGCAGCCGCATCACCGATCTCCACCAACTTTTGAGTTGGATCAGGCAGTTTCACTTCACGACCGAGAATTGCACCTACTTCATAAGCTGCACCCAGCATGCTCAAACAGTCGGAGCGATTCGGTGTCAGGTCCAGTTCAAGAACATGATCGTCAAGACCAAGCACTTGGCTGATTGGTGTGCCAATTTCCGTTTGTGCCGGCAATACGAGAATGCCTTCTTGTTGGTCCTTCGGCAGCAACTTGTCGTTCATGCCCAGTTCTTTCGCAGAGCAGATCATGCCAAGGGAAACAACGCCGCGCAGCTTGGCTTTTTTGATATCGAGTCCACCAGGGAGCTTCGCTCCTACCAGGGCAACGACTACCTTTTGACCGGCATCCACATTTTTCGCACCACACACGATCTGCAGATCTTCTTCCTGTCCGGCATCAATCACACATACATTCAACTTATCAGCGTCAGGGTGTTTCTCCTTACTCTTCACGTAACCAACAACCACTTTGTTTACGCCCTGGTTCCGGTTCTCCACTACATCAATCTCAATCCCCGCACGGGTGAATTTCTCTGCCAACTCCTGCGGTTCCACGCCTTCCAGCGCGATATAATCAGACAGCCAATCTGTCGATACTCTCATGGACGTTCACTTCCTAATCTATGAATTGGTGTTGCAAATGAAGGGCGTTCGCCCTGTATGCTACTTCGGTAATTACAGTCGTCCGAATTGTTTCAGGAACGCCATATCACTGTTGTAGAAATGACGAATATCATCAATGCCATATTTCAGCATGGCGATACGCTCTACGCCCATTCCGAATGCAAACCCACTGTATTTCTCCGGATCATAACCGCCCATCTCGAGCACTTTCGGGTGAACCATACCGCCGCCCAAAATCTCAAGCCAACCGGTCTGTTTACATACCCTGCAGCCACTGCCACCACATTGCACACAAGTCACATCCACTTCAGCACTTGGCTCTGTGAACGGGAAGAAGCTTGGACGGAGACGAATTTCGGTATGTGAACCGAACATTTCGCGTACGAATTGCAGCAAGGTACCTTTCAGGTCACTCATGCGAATGTTCTCGCTAATAACCAAACCTTCAACCTGATTGAACTGGAACGAATGCGTCGCATCGTCATCGTCACGACGGTATACTTTACCCGGACAGATGACTTTAACAGGCACTTCACCTTTCATGCTTTGCATCGTGCGAACTTGAACCGGTGACGTATGCGTACGCATCAGCAGATCTTCTGTTACATAGAAAGAATCCTGCATATCACGCGCCGGGTGGTTCTTCGGCAGGTTCAGTGCTTCGAAGTTGTAATAATCCATTTCAACCTCAGGACCTTCCGCTACGCGGTATCCCATACCGATGAAAATATCTTCGATTTCCTGTACCACTTTGGTCAGTGGATGCAGTCCGCCTTGACGTCCGCGACGTCCTGGCAGGGTCACATCAATTTTTTCGGATTGCAGACGTTTCGCCGTCTCTTCCTTCTGGAACTGCTCCTGCTTGCTGTCAATGACTTCTTCAATCGCCCCGCGAACATCATTGGCAACCTGACCAATCACCGGACGTTCCTCTGCACTAAGCGCACCCATACCGCGCAAAATCTCGGTCAATGCACCCTTTTTCCCCAAATACTTTACACGCAGATCACTCAGCGTCTGTGGATCGTTCACGCTAGACAGTTGCTCCAACGCTTCGATCTTTAATGCCTCCAAACGTTCTTTCATGTGTAAATGCCCCCTTTATGTGGTTTAATGCAACAAAAAAAGGCCTTCTCTCCCCTGAAGGGACGAAAAGACCGTGGTACCACCCTTGTTAGACATTCATTGCTGCCCGGCCCTTCCGGCCTGCAACATGTTTGCCTCACTCTATACGGAATAACGACCGTTAACCGTTACCCCCTACTGACTCCTGCGATGAATCGCAAGATATGGTTCAGGGAACCGCTCCGGAGTGAATTTCAGCAGCCTTGTTCTACAGAAACGCTCTCAATCTACGGCGCTTCCTCCCTGTACAGAGGCACTGCTTACTTGTCTCCATCATCACGTTTGCATGTCAGATAAACCTTCAAATTTACTGATGATCGTCCATTATTATATGCAAAATCGCCCGAAATAGCAAGCTGTAAAGCCGCATGATCAAACGTTAAGCCAAAAAGTAAAACGGCATAAGCTTCGTCAATCGATTACTTCTGTTTTCGCAGCTCGTGCAACTGTTTCAAACGACGCTGAATTTCGCGAACCTCGGCAACTTCAGCCGCCCGTTCAATTACATCATCAGGCTTAGTCAACACATCATTGCCCCCACTGTTCATGGGAGATAACAATTCGGATAAACGCATTTCAAGCCGCAGCCGTTCATCATCTGACTCCCGAACCTCAAGGGCAGACTCTCGCAGATTGATGGATTGCTCCCAGTCCTCCACTCCGCCTTCATACAGTGTAGCCTTCCCACCGGGTTCTAAATCAAGCAAGCGGCTGGCGAGTACTTTGGTCAACATACGGTCATGGGATACGAGTACCAGTGCTCCGGATGCCTGCTTCAATATATTCTCCATCACTTCCTGTGTGTCAATATCCAGATAATTGGTCGGTTCATCTAACACCAGTACATTAGATCCCCCGAAGTACAACCGCAGGAATGCAACTCTGCACTTCTCTCCCATACTCAAATCCCCAATACGCTTGAACACATCATCTCTTGAGAATAAAAAGCATCCGAGAATGGTACGTGCAGCACTTTGTGTCATGGATGGAAGACTGAGCAAACTGTCCAGAAGTGTCTCTCTTTCCGGTAACCCCTCAAGCTCTTGCGAAAAATATCCGATCTTCAGTTGTGGATGACGTGTCACTTTGCCCTGGGATGGTTCCAGATCTCCAATCATCAGTTTGAGCAGTGTCGTCTTGCCTGTGCCATTCGGACCACGTACGGCAAGACGATCTCCACGTTCGACTGCAATCCGGATATGGTGAAGCAATGTCGGGCTCCCCGGATAAGCAAAGCTAACGTCTTCCAGTGCAAGGAGTTGGCGGGCAGCCAGCGTGTTCACCTGCAGCTCCATGTTCAATTTTGCAGCTTCGCGGGGTTTATCCACGCGTTCCTTCTCCAGGCGCTCCAGTTGCTTTTGCTTGGCATGGTAGCGGGAAATGTTCTTGTTGGCTTTCGCTTTGTAAAAGCTCTGAGTTATTTTCACTTCCACATCGCTTGCTGAATTATGAGCCTGATGAAACCACTGCTGATAATTGCGGATCGTCTCTTCTAGCGCTTTCCGTTCCAGCTCCTGCTTGCGATAGGTTGCTTCCTGCTCACGTAATTCGCGTTTCTTATGGCCTTTGTAATCAGTGTAACCACCTTTATATTTGGTCAGTGCATCCGGACTAAACTCAATGACACCCGTTGCGACCTGATCAATAAAGGTCCGGTCATGAGAAACAAACAACAATGTTCCAGCATAGGCCGAAAGCCATTCTTCAAGCCAGCGCATGCTCTCTTCATCCAGATGATTCGTCGGTTCATCCAAAATCAGAAATTTGGGTTTACTGACCAGCAATCCTGCGAGACGGGCCTTCGTTTTTTGCCCACCACTCAAAGAATGATACGGCCGATTCCAATGTTCCGACGATAACCCCAGACGAGTCAGTACCTTCTCTACCTCAGTCTCCCACATATACCCGTTCAATTGCTCATATTGCTCCATCGCTATCGTATAAGCTTCGAGCAGCCGCTGCTCATCTGCCGCTCCACTGTTGCTCATCCGTTGTTCCAGTAATTCCAGGTCCCGCTTTACTTCGTAAATCCGTCCACTTTCCTGCCGGACAGCATCAAGCACATTCATCTCAGGCTTGATCAATGAGCGCTGGCGCATGAAACCCCACTCCTGCTGCGGAATGTGACGTTCGATGCGTCCACCACCCTCTTCTTCTCCAAGTATGATGCTTAATAAGGTGGTCTTGCCACAGCCGTTGCGACCTAGAATGGCGAGCCGCTCACCTTCATTTATTTCGAGATTCAATCCTGCAAACAACTCATTCCCGTTCCACTCTTTCGATACTTCATGTAGGCGTACCAATGTCATCATGAGGCCTCATCCTTCCTGCAATTCAAAATAAAAAAACCGCTGGCATCAGCCGGCGGTAGGCAATTCAGGATTGGATAAAGCGTCAAAAAACAAGCATAAGATACTCCACGGTATGAACAAAGAACCCTTAAAAGGGTACACACAAGCAAAGCCAGAACAGCCTGCCTGTTTCCATACCTGATCCCATAGCTGAATTTGGACACACGAATCCCCTCATTGCTCAGCCGCTTTTTGGCTGACTGCGTCGTAAACTCTCTGCAGTTACTGGGGTTCAATTCATGTGTTTTACTTCATGGGACGTATGGTTACCTCTCATTCATGTGTAGTATCGATTTCTCCGTTATTGTACCAGATGATGGGGAAAAAGCAAAGGTTTTGAATTTGGAGTCAGTGATATTCTCCATTCAAACATGACTTAAAATACGCTAACTAACTTCTAGAAAAAGAAAAAACCCTTGTTTTCACAAGGATTTCAGGTGTTGCATTAGTTAAGCGGGTGATGGGAATCGAACCCACGCTATTAGCTTGGAAGGCTAAAGTTCTACCATTGAACTACACCCGCGCGAATGACGATCGGGACGACACGATTTGAACATGCGACCCCCTGGTCCCAAACCAGGTGCTCTACCAAGCTGAGCTACGTCCCGTCAAGTTCCGAGGAACATTAACATGAATTTTACAAAATTAATATACCATGATCATCCAATGCTTGCAACTTCTTTTTACCATTTTCCCTCTAACCTTTCGAAACAAAACAAGACAGAAGCGTGTCCACGCCCCTGTCTATCCTTACCCCGTGGGTTTATCCACATCTCTCAAAAACTTTTTTTCAAAATCGGCTGCCACAATGGGTTTGCTGAAAAAGTACCCTTGAGCCTCATGACAATGCTGATCACGAAGAAATGAAAGCTGGTCCTCATTTTCAACGCCCTCAGCCGTCACTTTCAACTGCAGGTGATGAGCCATCGACGTAATGGTCGACACAATTGCCGCGTTATTGCTGTCCTCCATCACTTCATTGACAAAGGAACGGTCAATCTTGAGGCGGTCAATCGGCAAATCTTTCAAATAGTGCAGTGAACTGTACCCTGTACCAAAATCATCAATACTGATGTGCACACCAATTTCCTTGATTTTGCGCAACTGCTCAAACGCACGATCCTTGTCAAACGTCATGCTCTCCGTAATCTCGAGCTCAAGCCACACAGGTTCCAAGCCTGTTTCCTTGAGAATGCCGCTGATGTTGTCCAGCAGATGGGAATGTCTGAATTGTCTCATGGACAGGTTAACCGATACACACAGCTTGCGGTAACCTGCTTCTTGCCAGCGCTTGTTCTGTGCACAGGCCTCACGCAATACCCATTCTCCAAGTGGCACGATCAGCCCACTCTCCTCCGCAAGAGGAATAAATTCCCCAGGGGATACTGACCCTCTCAGCGGATGCTGCCAACGTACCAAAGCCTCCATACCCACAATCAAACCACTAGCTAGATTAACCTGCGGCTGATACACAAGATAGAACTGCCCTCGATCCAACGCTTTGCGCAAATCATTCTCAAGCTGCAAACGTTCTTGGGCTTTCATCTGCATCGCATGAGCATATCGGTTTAGCTCTATTCCCTGCTCTTTGGCATTATGCAGCGCCGTATCCGCATTTTGGATGATCTCTTCCGGTGAGTCTCCGTCATGCGGAAATATCGCCATACCAATACCCAACGTGAGATGGTACTCGTTCCCATCCACCGTTACAGGTTTTTCGAACAGTTGCAAGATCGATCTTGTCCGTCGCAACGCCGTATCTGTTGTGCAGAAGTCTGTCATTGTCAGTACGAATTCATCTCTTCCCAGTCCGAACACTTCCTCTCCCGGGAGCGAAGAATGATTCAAACGCTGTCCAACCTGACGAAGTACACGGTTTGCCGCTTGTTGGCCCAACGAATCATTAATCGTTTTGAACCGATTAATATTCAATACCAAGACTCCAACAAGCTGCTCCTCTACCATAGCTGCATTCATCATCACTTTCAGTCGCTGAGAAAGACGACGGCGATTCGGCAGCCCTGTCACATCATCATGGTGAGCAATAAAGTTCATTTTAGCTTCAGCCACCTGTTGTTTGAGGAAAGGCGTATCCACCACAGACGAATACAGTCCCTTCTGGATGAAGAAATAACCCAAACAATCGCTTAACAGACCTAGCAACAGATTGAGATCATTAATCTTCGTAGCAGAGACAAAGTAACATTCTCCAAAGATGAAACAGAGAATTGCACAAAGGATGGTAGGCAGATCACCATCTTTGCCTTTTTTCCATTGAACGAATAACACAACAGCAGTCACGCCATACAGGATTCCGATCAGAAAATGAATTCGGGTAAACATGCCTCCAAGTACATTGCCCACCAGCAAGTTCGGCAGTACAGCCCATTCCTGAATAGCCACTGTATACAAAACAACAAAAATGCCGAGTGTTCCGCTGAAGAGTAAAAATTTGCGTGGTAACGCAATTTCCCTCTCGCTAACTGCATATATGAACAGCAAACCTGCCGCACAAACAAGAGATCCCAGCGACATCATCTTCAGCGAGAATTCTGATTCCACCATTGCGCCATTCGGCATTTCTTCGGCAAAAGAAACGATGTGAACCAGTTCAAATAAACCAATTAATAAAAACAGTGTAGTCATAAGGACCCTTCGGAGGGTCAGTCTTTGAGTCTGAAATAACCAGCTTTGATTATAAATGCCGATACAGGCCGCTGCTGCAGCGAAGCCACCCAAGAGTGTCAAAACCGGGTAACCCGATATGATCAGATCAGAGCTTGCAGAGGAACGAAACCATTGACTTGCGAGGAAACACAATAAGCCGCCTATCGCGACCCAACCTATTTTTCTCTGATCTTGCTGATTAGCCTTCATGCCGTGTTTTCCTTCCCGGGATCACCTATCCTGAAATAACTTTAACGATATAAATTTACATTGTTACAATATTCGACATTTTTACATCTACCAACGTTCAATTCACATGCGAATACATGCTATCTGGTACATAATAACATTTATTTCCGCAGACGTGAACAAAAAAATAAGCACTCCTAGGAATATTTATTCATAGATATGTAGAAAAACAAGGCAATAAGAACTAAAAAAACATGAACTCCTCATTGGAGTCCATGTTTTTTTGATTTGCAACTGTATTTTAGACTAATTTTCGCCACATGTGCATCATTCGACTTAAAACGCTAATGCGCTAAAGTTATAGTCGTATTAGATCCATCTCTTGTTGACTTGAAGTCAATCTCAAGAATTATGCAACAAGCTTATTTGTCAAAATTCACTTCTGGTGTTGTCAATTTATCATAGAAATCAACAACCTTGTCTTTGTCTTCCGACGAACGCAGTGCCATCGCCGAGCGAGGATGCTCGTCCAATGTACCTGTAATCATATAAGGCAAAATGTAACCCCACTCTTCTTTTTCACGGAGAGGGACCATCAATTGCTCCAATACACCCAGTACTGGACGCAGGTTGTATTTTGTGCCTTTCAAATGAGCAACGAGCAGTTCAGTAGGACAGTTTCCTGCAGCACGTCCCATACCGTATACGGAAGCATCCAGCAGTTCAACGCCAAGCTCAGCTGCTACCAACGAGTTTGAGAACGCCAGTTGCATGTTATTGTGTGTGTGAACGCCAAGACGTTTGTTCGGCAGATGAGTTTTGAACTTCTCCACCAGATATTTCACATCGTTATGATCCAGGCTTCCATAGGAGTCTACTATGTATACAACATCCACAGAACTTTCCTTGATCAGTTCAAAAGCTTCCAACAGTTCATTTTCCATAACATTAGACAATGCCATAATGTTCAGCGTTGTTTCATATCCACGATCGTGGAATGTTTGAACCAGAGCAAGTGCCTTGTCTACATCTTTGCTGTAACAAGCTACACGGATCAGATCCAGCATGCTTTCGCTGCGCGGCAGAATGTCATTCTCGTCCACACGTCCAACGTCAACGAGTGCAGACAGTTTGGTATTTCCTTTTTGCGGAATTACTTTGCGCAGGAAATCATCATTCAGAAAACGCCATGGACCTGCTTCTTCTGCACCTTTCAAGAGCTTAGGTGAGTTTTTGTATCCAATTTCCATATAATCAACGCCAGCTTCATTCAATCCAGCATAGAGCTGTTGAACAAAGTCCACGCTAAAGTCCCAGTTATTTACTAATCCACCATCACGGATTGTACAATCTACTATTTTGCAATGATTTGTCTTCATTAATGTCTGCTCCTTTTCTGACCAACTTGTGTATTCCTCTCATGATACTTGAACGTAACAAGAAAAGTAAAGGGATTCCCGACTTATTTACTTCGATAAGATTTCCATATCCGATCAATCTCACTCATCTCGGAATCATCTGGAGATTTCTTCCCATAGCGTACAGCGTTATAGGTATCTGGTAGCATTACAGAGAGCTTTTGATCATCTTCTCTGACCCCATGCTGAACAATCGTCTCCGCAGCCTCCAGTGGCGTATGTGCACCCTGTATATCCACGCCCCGGTGTGCAGCTCTGTCAATCCACTTTCGATAATAATATCGAACACGTTCAGCTTCCTGTGAGGGCAGCGACTCCTTCTTGCGGAACCAGGATTTTCGCGTTTTTGCAGGCGCCTCTAACGTTTCGCTAATGTCCACATACTCCGTCCGGGGTTCTACCTTCTTCTGACCGGGCTGCAGTAGCCCTTTGAAACGCTCCATAAGTTTGTTTATCGCCTTCTGACCCAAACGCAGGATAAGCCACAAGATCACAACTGCGACAGCCCCCATGACGACCCACCCCAGGATATCCCAGAAAATAGAGGGCTCCCCTGCCGGTTCCATTCCTTCAGGTATCATTGGCGGTTCATTTGGAGCTGTAGGCGTATTCGGCGGCTCCTGATTGGAACTCGAGCCTATTAAACCTCTGATCCAAGCAAGCAGACGGTCACGCAGTGGTCCTAGCCAAGCAACAAGACTGGGAAAAGCACCAATTCCTGCGATCACAATCAGCATCCATAACAGACGCTGATGATTCGCCCGGGCAAACTCACGTAACACGATCCTTTTTGAGCCATCATTTAATATCGCCCGATCCAGCTGCACACTGTATTGGCCTACCAACCAGCCAACAAAACTGATTACTCCCGCTGCATATATGGTTCCGGTGTAAGCCCGAAGAGGTTGCATGAATTCAATTCCATTGGCCGCCCCACTAAGCACAATTGCACTGACTACACCCCAAATCTGCAAGCGCCAAATCAAAATCGAACGGAAAACAGGTTGAAAATTCAACCCAATATAGGCTGAAATTACACCCCATATCACTGCAGTCAGCAAATCAGGTAAAGGAAACGCCCACACTAGTGCGATAACCAACGAGACCAACAGCCCCATAAGCAACGCTGCACCCCATCGAATAAACGTGTTTTTTTCACTGATGGTTGGTAACCTGTGTTGTACCCACTGACCTAACCAGCCAGCAATAACAAAGATAGCCATTAATGTGTATGGAAAATGTCCCGTTGCATAGAGAGAAGTAAGCGTTAATAGCGGATAGAAATATACCCCAATCAACAGAACGGCCGACAAGGATAAAAGTACTTTTTCCTTGGTATTGTTGCTGTTGGACTCATTCATGCACTCACCGCCTTGGAATCGCTTTTCCCGCCCTCTACGGGGAGTATGGTCACACGGTGGCCTTGCTCATGCAAACGCGCAATTTCATGTTCCATAGCTGGAGATACATAGGACGTAATTAAGAGATAACTGCGAACCTGCTGAGCCTCTTCATTCCGTTCGACCTCATCACTCAGGAACTGCTCCATGGGAACCATGCATTTCAGCTCCGTCTCTGCCATAGCTTCCAGTAACATTTCCAGATGAGGACTGCCGTAATCTGGCTCAATCCGTAATGGATTACGCCCTCCACTTACACGGTAGCCATTATGAGCAAATCCTGCGGGTAACCCTCTTCCAATTGCATCTACCGCGGCTGTTGCCGCATAACGGAGTGCCCGTTCGATCATCTCGGGGCGGGTAACGACACTCCACATGTCTGCTGACTCCTGAATGTTAACCACAATCCAGGATTGAGGGTCCGCAGTCCATCCCTGCTTATAAACCTGCAATTCTCCCGTGCGTGCACTTGCTTTCCAATGAATACGGTTCATCGGATCACCCGCACCATACGGTCGTACCCCGAGAATCAGAAAGGGATCTTCAACAATCCAACGGGATACCTCAACCTCACCTTGCCATACCTGATAGATCGCAGGCAGATCCTCCGCATGAACAAGTGAAGGATATACGACCATCGACAGATGCACGGGAATTGGCTTCGAGGTACGCCAAAGGCCGAACAAGTCCCCTCCGGTCATGGTTACGGTGTTTAACATGTATATCCCACGTCTACTGCATACAAAAGGATGCTTGCGCGTAATACGGGTAAACGGTTTCAAAGTAAAGATACTTTTATGATTCTGATAAATATCTCCCTGGCTGATATCCATGCCTGAGCCGGAACGGAATACAAATGAAACTGGCATCATAGCTTCAAGTCTGAGCCATGGAACCGATATTCGTTTTTCATTCGCAATCGTCTCAACCATCTCCAGCTCATCCCCGGCGTAACAACGCATTTTGCTGAACTGTCTGGTATACTTTAGCTTGCGTAAAGCCGGACGGCCGAACCATATGCCGTGTACTCCAATAACAATGCCTCCAACAACGACAAGCCATAGTAATGCCATATGTTATCGCCCGCTGCCTGTAGCAAGATTCTCCGTCGGCACTTCAATCTGGCTCAGAAGTTCCTGAATAATACGCTCCGCCAAGCCCTCTTGTTGTCTCACCCGGTTACGGAATACAAGCCGATGGGCTAACACGGGCTCCGCCAATAATTTAATATCATCAGGGAGAACGAAGTCTCTGCCATGTAAAGCAGCCCAGGCCTGACTTGCCTTGAGCAACGCCTGAGCTCCTCGTGGGCTTACGCCCAGTGAAAGCTCGGGATGCTGCCTAGTCGCTTCTGTCAGACGGATAATATATCGTAATAGATCTTCGTCGATTTGGACCGATGTATAAGTGCTCTGTGCCTCAAGCAGCTGCTCGCGACTAATGATAGCGGACAGATCGGCAACAGAAAGGCTCGCTACCGTACGTCTCAGAATTTCTACACTTTCTTCACTGCTTGGATAGCCCATTCGGATCTTCATCATGAAACGATCCATCTGTGCCTCGGGTAATGGAAAAGTTCCCTGGTTATCTACCGGGTTTTGTGTGGCAATGACGATAAATGGTCGTTCCAGCTGTCTGGTTGAACCATCAATACTGATCTGCCGTTCCTCCATACACTCCAGCAAACTGGATTGGGTACGCGGTGTAGCCCGGTTAATCTCATCTGCCAGCACCAAGTTGGCAAACAGGGGGCCAGGTCTGAATTCAAAGTCACCTTCTTTTTGGTTGAAAAAATGAATACCTGTCAAATCGGATGGCAACAGATCCGGTGTGAACTGAATACGCTGGAAGGTACAGTCCAGTGAAGAGGCTACTGATTTGGCCAACATGGTTTTTCCCGTACCGGGTACGTCCTCCAGCAGGACATGCCCTGAGGCAATGATTGCTGTCATCACAAGCTCAATCGTATGGTCTTTGCCCACAATGATCTTCCCTACATGGTCCATTAGCTGTTTGTTCATTTGTTCCATTCCCTGGATATTCATAATTGGTTCTTCCTCCCGTAAATTGAGCTATGTATTCGCATTCATTCTAACTATAACCCTAATCGCCCCAACAAAAAACAACAGGAATCGGCGGGTTAGCCAATTCCTGTTCGCATTACTCTTGTGTTTACACCAAGGGAAGCATAATGATGAACCGGGTGCCTTCCCCTTTTTTGCTATCCACAGAAATATTGCCTCCGTGATTTTTGATAATGCGGTAACTCACGGAAAGTCCCAGCCCTGTTCCGCTCTCCTTGGTGGTGAAAAACGGGTCAAACAGGCGCACAAGGGTGTTGTGGTCCATTCCCTGTCCATTATCAGCAATGGATATCTGCACATACTTGTTCTCGGTTCCCGTAGAGATCTGAATCAAGCCAGTATGCTCTTCGCCCACATCCTCGATGGCATCCATTGCGTTTTTAACCATATTCAAAATTACCTGCTTAATCTGTTTGACATCAATGGACACATTTAACGGGACTTCTGCTTCATCCAGGGTGATCTCGCACCCCTTCATCAATCCTTCGCTTTCTGTCAGCAAGACCACCTCTTTGAGCAAAGAGTTAACAGAAATAATGGTCTTCTGAGGAGCTGACGGTTTCGAGGAATTCAGAAATTCGTAGATAATGTCGTTCGCCCTGTCAATCTCCGTTAGAATGATTCGAGCGTACTCGTCTTTCCCCAATTGCAACAAATGAGGACGAAGCAACTGGATAAATCCGCGGATAGCCGTCAAAGGATTGCGAATCTCATGGGCAATCGATGCCGAAATCCGCCCCAACATTGCAAGTTTGTCATTCTGATAAGCGGTCTGCTCAATCTGTTTATAATCGGAAACATCCTTCACACTGAAGAGGAAGTCCCCATCCATCTGATCCCCGTACGTTACTGTAACCAGCCAATGCCTGCCATACTCGTCAATCAATTCATGATAGCGCTTACGATGAAAGATAGTTTCTCGATAGATGCGTAAAATTTTCTTTTTCTTGAATCGGCTCATCTGTGGATGATGCAGCATTTGCATCAGGGTGCAGCCGCTCAATAGACTCCTAGGAAGCTCCAACAATTTTGCCATTTGAACGTTAATAAACGTCAATACACCGTTACTGTCAAACAACATTATACCGCTATCCAGATGTTCCAGGACATTCTCATACTTGTTGTTATCCAGATGTACAGGCGGGAATCCATTCGTTGGTCGAGGCACTGTATCCTGAAATTCACTAATCATGTCAGGTTCCTCCTTTTCACGTAAATGATAAACTTGCCATTCGGACATCATATCATCACAGAAACAGGAAGGGCCGATTTTATTTTTCATTACCGGTGCCCTTTCATTAGGGGGCTGAGCCGAAAATATGGATGGCATGTCCGGAACCCAAGCTGGTCTATTCCGGGTAACCAAGAGTCGATCCGGAAAACATTATACGTCTGTTCCATTCTAACCTTCTCCTATTCCCAAACACGAACATTTTTTGCTCCGCCTCTTTTGCAAGTCTGTTTTTATCATAGACAAGTTTATAGAAGGGAGTCAATCGGAGAAAGTGTCGAATGGAAATTATTTTAAGAAAAACCGTGAATTAGTTTCTATATACAACAAAAACGAAGCTTATTCGCTCGATTAGCGAATAAGCTCCGTTTGTATAGTTTAAATTTTAAATAATTAAATTCAATCTATAGTCCACTCTTGTTATGCTGAATTTTGAGTCTGCGCTGACTCATGACGGCTAAGCGACGCTTAAGTTCACTTTCCCACTTCTCATCCTTCATTTCCTTGGCAAGACGAAGTAGATCCAGAGACATGTCGATCTGACGCTGCACAATGACCATAGCATCCTCGCTTTCACGATTCACGCAATTTTCAAAAATCGCATCTTCGTCTTCCGTCACGTAATCTTGAAAATCAATCTCCGACGCACCATCTCCATGCGCATATTCAGCCAAAATTTCATATTCATTTTCCACTTTATAATGCACTTCTACCCGGTGACACACCGGACAAAACAGCAGGGGAACATTATGAACCTGGGTGCGGTAATGCTTCAGCGTGCCCTTTGTTCCCACCATACTTGCCCCACAACAGTAACTCATTTTTGTTCACCCTCCTTATAACGTGCCGAGACTTTTTAATGGATAGCAGTCCCGTACACTTCAAGCACTTCCGAAAAAGGAATAGTTCCATCAGTGTATCACATTCATGTACAAATTATAAATGCAGAGCACCGGAATATTTACCGGGTTTCCATACCCTATTCGCCTTAAGGCCCTTCGATTCCTCTTTCCAGAGATAAAATGAAGGCTTTCTTCTATTACATCATTACCACGTTTACGTCCCTGTTTAAACACTTTTCTTCCTTTAGGCTTTATATTCTCGCAAAAGGGTGCAAAAAGCCCTCAATCCCATGAGGGATGAGGGCTTGAACAATAAACGTTCAAGTTCAATCAGGCTTACAGGTTGTTGTCGCCTGGTTTCCAGTTCATTGCACACAATCCACCGGATTGCAGAGCTTGCAGTACACGAAGTGTTTCTTCAACACTACGGCCTACATCATTGTGGTTAACGACTTGGTATTTCAATTCGCCTTCTGGATCGATGATGAACAAGCCGCGCAGTGCAACGCCTTCTTCTTCGATCAAAATGCCATAATCTTTAGCAACTTGTTTCGTGATGTCGGAAGCAAGTGGGAAGTTCAATTGACCAAGACCATTGCTGTCTTTAGGTGTATTGATCCAAGCTTTGTGGCTGTGTACGGAGTCAACGCTCACGCCAAGAACTTCAGTATCCAAAGCTTTGAATTGCTCAGCAGCATCACTCAAAGCTGTAATTTCAGTTGGGCACACAAAAGTGAAATCCAAAGGATAAAAGAAAAATACGAGCCATTTGCCACGATAATCGGACAGTTTTACGGAACCAAAGTCTTGTCCATCTCCCGATACTGTTTCCATTGCAAAATCCGGTGCGGGTCTACCAACCAAACGTTCTGCCATAACTAACAATTCCTCCTTTGGGATTATGTAAGCACTCACATTGAATGCTCATCATCAAGAAAAACGAGAACGCTTTTCCTGTAATTAAAATGGGTTTGTTACTTGATAACAAGTACAAGTAAAATGTTATCATCCGGACTTCTCAAAGTCAAGATTATAATCGTTGTTTTATTATAATAATTATAAATAAGGATTTTTCGTGGCAAAAATCATAAAGATACAGCCCTCTGCAATTCCGGATCGGAGCAAAGGGCTGTACTGTTCTTACTATTATTAAGCCTGTTTCTGAATTGCCGCGACAATCAGATCGCCCATTTCCGTCGTGCTGATCGCTTTGCTCTTGTCTACAGCGATATCGCTTGTACGATGTCCCGCATTTAGTACATCAGACACAGCTGCTTCAATTGCATCAGCACCTTCTGCATAACCAAAGGTTGTACGGAACATCAATGCCAGCGAAAGGATCGTTGCGATCGGGTTCGCCAGTCCTTGACCTGCGATATCTGGTGCTGAACCGTGTACTGGCTCATACAGACCAAAGCTGCCTTCACCCAGCGATGCAGATGCCAGCATGCCGATCGAACCTGTCAGCATCGCTGCTTCATCACTAAGGATATCTCCGAACATATTTTCAGTCACAATAACGTCAAAGCTGGATGGACGACGCAGCAACTGCATTGCACAGTTGTCTACAAGCACATGTTCCACTTCAACATCCGGATATTCCGGTGCTACACGGTTAACGACTTCTCTCCAAAGACGGGAAGTTTCCAGCACGTTAGCTTTATCTACCGAAGCCAATCTTTTGCTACGTCCTTGGGCAATTACAAAAGCCTGACGAACGATGCGCTCCACTTCAGTTACATTATATACGCATGTATCCACTGCTTCTTCGCCTTGTGCACCTTCACGTCTGAACTTTTCACCAAAGTAGATTCCCCCGGTCAACTCACGCACGACCATCAGATCCGTACCTTCCAGCACTTCCGGTTTCAAGGTGGAAGCATCCTTCAAGCAATCAAATACCACTGCCGGACGCAGATTTGAGAACAATCCGAGCGCTTTGCGAATGCCGAGCAAGCCTGTTTCCGGACGCAATTCCTTGCTGTTGTTGTCCCATTTTGGGCCACCAACGGCTCCGAGCAGCACAGCATCTGCACTCTTACATACTGTCAGTGTTTCTTCAGGAAGCGGCGTACCTTTCTCATCAATAGCGATTCCACCAAACAGCGCATGCTCTGTCTCAAAACGGTATCCGAACACTTCCTCCGTACGTTTGAGAACTTTCTCTGCCTCTGCTACAACTTCAGGACCAATTCCGTCACCTGCGATAACTGCAATTTTTTTCACGTCTGCCATGGGTTGTCCACTCCTTATATCCATTCATTCGGTTATTCACTTCAATAATTAACGTGTCATTTTTAACTCTCTCCTTTGTATCATATTCAGAGGTCATTTGACCAAGATATACAATCTATGACTTTAATAGTTTTTACCTATAAGTGGTTTAAGATTGGTTGTTCTGTACCTCTGACTGAGTTAAAATAAAGCCTGAAGACAAATTCAGGTAACTCAGGAGGGATTGCAATCATGCAATACACGTACTTGGGAAAATCAGGTCTTAAAGTCAGCCGGATCTGTCTCGGCACGATGAACTTTGGTCCTGCTACAGACGAAAAAGAGGCATTCCGTATCATGGATGCGGCACTCGATGCTGGTGTGAACTTTTTTGATACCGCTAACATTTACGGCTGGGGCGAAAATTCGGGTCTCACCGAAGAAATCATTGGGCGCTGGTTTAAACAGGGCGGCGGCAGACGTGAAAAAGTTGTTCTTGCGACCAAAGTCTATGGCTCTATGCACGACGATACAGACGGTCCAAACAATGATGCAGGTCTCTCCGCTTACAAAATCAGACGGCATCTGGAAGGTTCCCTCCGCCGCCTGCAAACCGATCATGTTGAATTGTACCAGATGCACCATGTTGATCCTGCCATCTCGTGGGACGAGCTTTGGGGCGCATTTGAGAACGCTGTTCATCAAGGCAAAATTGGTTATGTAGGTTCAAGTAACTTTGCTGGTTGGCAGATTGCCGTTGCCCAAAGCGAGGCCAAAAATCGCCATTTCCTCGGTCTTGTATCCGAGCAGCATAAATACAGTCTTAACTGCCGTTTGCCTGAGCTCGAAGTGCTGCCCGCAGCGAAAGAACTGGGCCTTGGCGTTATTCCATGGAGTCCGCTTGATGGTGGTTTACTTGGACGCAATGCCCTCCAGAAGCTGGAAGGTACACGCAGTGGAGGCATTGCTGAACGGATTGAATCCCATCAAACTCAGTTGGAACAATTCGCAGCACTTTGCCGCGAACTCGGCGAACCACAGGATACCATAGCTTTGGCTTGGGTTGCCGCCAATCCAGCAGTTACCGCACCCATTATTGGGCCTCGTACGCTGGAGCAGTTTGAAACTGCGCTTAAATGTTTGGATGTACCTTTGGAAGAAGCGGTCCTCAAACGTTTGGATGAAATCTTCCCAGGTCCGGGAGGACAAGCTCCAAACGCTTATGCTTGGTAAAAGCTTATCAGCTTAACTGAGTGCGTCTTTTCAATAAAAATGCTCTAAATAATAATGCAATTATCCTATACGTAACAACAAAAAAGTCTGACCTTCAAATGTTGAGGGTCAGACTTTTTATGTACCTCACTGAACTACAATACTTAGGGCTGGGGACTCCATCTCAGCTTCTCCAGCCAGACGAATTCCAGTCCAATGAAGAGCTTTGCTTGCTGCAAATGATGTGTTAAAGGTTCACATTAACGCGATTCGTGTAAGTCTTGCGTTTTTCGATCAACTTGTTCAATCCATCGACATAAGCACGTGCACTGGCACCCAGAATATCGGTGCTTACGCCACGTCCTTGTACAGATATTTGGTTTTGAGTAAGTACGACGTGTACCTCACCCAATGCGTCCTTACCATGTGTAACCGATTTTATCGAGTAGTCGGATAGCGTGACCTCTTCCCCGCTCACTTGGTCAATTGCATTATAGATGGCATCTACCGAACCATTTCCTTCTGCTTGTTGTTCCACCGTATCACCATCAAGTGTAGCAATACGAACTTTAGCCGTTGGAGTAGATTCATCACCATACGTCACAAAGATGGATTCCAGTTTAAACACCTCAGGTGCATCCTGCAATTTCTCTTCGATGACCGCCAGCAAATCCTCATCTGTCACTTCTTTTTTCTTATCAGCCAGATCTTTGAATTGGGCAAAAGCACGGTTCAATGCTTCATCTTCCAGTTCATAACCCAACTCAATCAAGCGCTCACGGAAGGCATGACGTCCCGAGTGTTTACCCAGTACGAGCTTACTTTCCTTCAGACCGATGGTCTCTGGCGTCATAATTTCGTATGTTGTTTTCTCTTTCAGCATGCCATCTTGGTGAATTCCGGATTCGTGTGCAAACGCATTCGCACCAACAATCGCTTTATTTCCAGGCACAACCATACCCGTCAAACGACTCACGAGGCGGCTGGTCCGAGCAATTTCAGAAAGTTGCAGCGAAGTTCTCGCCTGGAAAAATTCCTGACGTGTCTCCAGTGCCATGGCAATCTCTTCAATCGCGGTATTACCTGCACGTTCACCAATGCCGTTAATGGTGCCCTCAATTTGATCGGCTCCATTCAGGATGGCTGCAAGCGTGTTGGCAGTTGCCATCCCCAGATCATTATGACAGTGTGCACTCAGCTGCACTTTATCAATGTTGTGTACGTTTTCCTTAAGATGTTTGAAAATATTACCGTACTCATATGGGCTCAGATAGCCCACCGTATCCGGGATATTTACAACAGCTGCCCCTTCTTCCACTGCCATATTTACCATCTCAACGAGGAAATCATACTCGGTACGACCTGCGTCCTCCAACGAGAATTCAAGCTTCGAAAAAGTTTTCTTCGCATAACGAATTGCGGAACGAGCTGTATCGAGAACCTGAGCTCTGTCCATCCGCAATTTATGCTGACGGTGAATAGGTGAAGTTGCCAAAAAGATATGGATACACGGGTCTTGAGCGCCTTTCAATGCCTCTTTCACCGCATCGATATCCTGCTCTCTGGAGCGGGACAAGCCAATGACGGTAACGTTTTTGACCGCTTTGGCTACTGCATTAACTGCCGCCAAATCGCCTGGAGAGGCCGCGGGGAAACCGGCTTCCATCCGGTCAATACCAAGCCGCTCGAGCTGGTGCGCAATTTCCACCTTTTCACGAGTATTCAGATTGACCCCCGGGGATTGTTCTCCATCACGCAGCGTTGTGTCAAATACATAGATTTTACGCACGCCTCGCACCTCCTAGACTTGTATTTTATGTTCCTCTAAACCAGTAATAGCGGCACACGCATATGCACGGCCGCTATTCCCGGTTAAAGCTGTAAGTTTACTAGATTACCTTAAAACGAATGCTTACTTCTTGATCCAGTGCATCATCTCACGCAATTGTCCGCCAACCACTTCGATTGGGTGTTCAGCTTCATTGCGACGAGTTGCTGTCAGGAATGCACGACCGGATTGGTTTTCCAGGATGAAGTCACGTGCAAATTTACCTTGTTGGATATCTGTCAGAACTTCTTTCATTGCTTTCTTCGTATCTTCAGTTACTACGCGAGGTCCAGTTACATAGTCACCGTACTCAGCTGTGTTACTGATGGAATCACGCATGCTTGCAAGTCCACCTTCATACATCAGGTCAACGATCAATTTCAATTCGTGCAGACACTCGAAGTATGCCATTTCAGGAGCGTAACCCGCTTCTGTCAATGTTTCAAATCCAGCTTTTACCAGGGCGCTTACACCACCACACAGAACAGCTTGCTCACCGAACAGGTCTGTTTCTGTTTCTTCACGGAAGGAAGTTTCGATAACCCCTGCACGCGTGCAACCGATACCTTTAGCATAAGCCAAACCGATATCTTTTGCTTTACCTGTTGCATCTTGCTCAATTGCGATTAGGCCCGGTACACCGAATCCTTCCACGTAGGTACGACGTACCATGTGACCAGGGGACTTAGGAGCTACCAGCAATACATCGCTGTCTTTTGGAGCAACGATTTGACCGAAATGAACATTGAAACCGTGGGAGAAGAGCAATGCAGCGCCTTTTTTCAGGTTTGGTTCGATTTCGTTTTTGTATACAGAAGCTTGTGTTTCGTCAGGCAGCAAAATTTGAACTACGTCTGCACGGCTAGTAGCTTCAGCCGGGGACAGAACTTCAAATCCGTCATTTTTTGCAGTGTCAAAAGATTTACCTTCACGAAGTCCGATGACTACGTTCAATCCACTGTCACGCAGGTTTTGAGCTTGGGCATGGCCCTGGCTACCGTAACCGATGACCGCAATCGTTTTTCCTTTCAATACGCTAAGCTCTGCATCCTGTTCATAATAAGTAGTTACTGGCATGTTTATAAGTCCTCCTTTGTATTGTAAAGAACCCTTCATTAATGAGCGGGTGTCTCAAGGGACCGGCACGCTTTGTCTGCTTTAGCGTCTCTGGTCTGATCCGATCCGTTCAGACACCCGCCCATTAATGCGGGTGTGTGGCTATATAGTCAAGCGTTACATCACTAAAATGTTAAATTGCAACTTGTACGGGACTGGCACCTCATCTAAGATGAACGGTATTTCTCAGCTTAATGCTGCTAACACACTATTGTCGTTCCGTTGATAAGCATCAGACCATGCTTTTTTTCTCAATATAATTGCTTAAACGTTGCCTCGTACCAATGCAGTTATGCCTGTACGTGACAGTTCACGAATGCCGTATGGCTTAAGCAATTCAATCATCGCATCAATTTTATCTGTATCCCCGACCACCTGTACAATCAGGCTGCCTGGACCAACATCTACAACAGATGCACGGAATGTCTCCACCACACCCAGAATTTCTGGACGTTCAGATGGCTCTGCCTTTACCTTGATCAATGCAAGTTCACGGGCAACCATCGGTTTCAGACTGAAATCAACCACTTTGATGACATCGATGATTTTGTAGAGTTGCTTTTCAATCTGTTCCAACGTTTTGTCATCACCGATCGTCACAATGACCATCCGGGACAAACCCGGTTCCTCGGATTGACCTACTGTGATGCTCTCAATGTTGAATCCCCGTCGACCGAACAACCCTGATACCCGCTGCAGGACGCCAGGCTGATCGTTGACCAATATCGAAATCGTATGTCTTATCATTCCTCAGCATCCCCCATCAGCATTTGATCGATTGTCGCTCCTTGCGGAACCATTGGATATACGTTTTCTTCCTTGCGTACTACGAATTCAACAACGACCGGTCCTGGTGTATCCAGGGCTTCTTGCCAAGCACGCTCGGCTTCTTCCTTGTTGGTTGCACGCAATCCTTTTACGCCATAAGCTTCAGCAAGTTTTACAAAATCAGGGCTGCCTGCCAGATCGATATGACTGTAACGGTTCTCATAGATGATCTCTTGCCACTGACGTACCATTCCAAGGACCTGATTGTTGATAATAACAATTTTCACCGGGATGTTGTTAATGGCACAAATTGCGAGTTCTTGAGAACACATCTGCATGCCGCCGTCACCATTGATGGAAATCACGAGCCTGTCTGGATTGGCCATTTGAGCGCCAATTGCAGAAGGGAATCCAAAACCCATCGTTCCTAGTCCACCAGAGGTTACCCATGAACGCGGTTGGTTGAATTTGTAATATTGGGCTGCCCACATTTGATGCTGTCCAACGTCCGTAGTCACGATTGCTTCGCCTTTGGTTGTATCATTGAGCATTTCCACAACCCATTGCGGTTTTAATACTTCATCTGAATCTGTGTAGCTATAAGGTTTCTCTTGTTTCCATTGTTTGATCTGATCTCTCCAAGCATCCGCACGTTCAGCACGTTGAACCTCTTTGTTCGCTATTTCGAGAACCGTTTTCACATCACCAACGATTGGAATGTCGGTTGCGATGTTTTTGCCGATTTCAGCCGGATCAATATCAATGTGCACAATTTTGGCATGTGGAGCGAATCCATCCAGCTTGCCTGTTACCCTGTCATCGAAGCGTGCGCCGATGTTGATGAGCAAATCCGATTTTTGAATCGCCTGATTGGAAGTGTATGTTCCGTGCATACCCGGCATCCCGGTCCACAATTCGTGACCACTCGGGAATGCTCCAAGTCCGAGAAGTGTTGTCGTGATTGGAATGCCTGTCTTCTCCACAAATTCGAACAGTGCTTCGTGTCCACCGGAGTAAACTACACCGCCGCCTGCCAGAATCATCGGACGTTCCGCTTCCTGAATCGCCTGAGCCAGACGATCAACCTGAAGTTTGTTCGGTACTGTCCGTGGGTTGTACCCTCTCAATGTAACAGGTTCAGTCACCGGTTCAAACAACGTTTTGTTTGCCGATACATCCTTCGGAATGTCGATCAATACGGGACCTTTACGACCTGTATTCGCAATATGGAATGCCTCATGAATGACACGTGGCAGATCTTCTACGTCTTTTACCAGGTAACTGTGTTTGGTAATTGGCATTGTGATTCCGGTGATGTCCGCTTCCTGGAAAGCATCTGAGCCGATCAGGCTGGAAATTACATTTCCCGTAATGACTACGAGTGGTACGGAATCCATATACGCTGTTGCAATACCCGTAACTAGATTCGTTGCTCCAGGTCCGGAGGTAGCGATACAGACACCCACTTTTCCGCTCGCCCGTGCATATCCGTCAGCTGCATGAATGGCGCCTTGTTCGTGACGGGTTAACACGTGCTTGAAATCCTCGAAACCATACATCGCATCGTAAATGTACAACACTGCGCCGCCCGGGTAACCAAAAACACACTCTACACCTTCCAGCAACAAGCTTCTCAGCAGAATTTCGGAACCGCTAATGACCTCCGGCTTCATCCATTTTTCACGTAATTCATCTGTCGATCGTACTTCTGGAATTTGAGCTCCCATCAGTCATCCTCCTCTCAGAATTTACATCATTCTGACATTTAAAGTTACAAAAAAAACCTTCCATCCCTGCAAACAAGTTTATGCTTGCGAGGGACGAAAGGTTGTTGCTTCCGTGGTACCACCCAACTTTGTCCGAAATTTCGCAATAACGGACCTTACCAGGTACAAAAAACGATAGATCAAACGGATATACCCGTTCTCCATACCTGTTGTCTGTAACGCAGACATACGATTTTCCCTAATACCCAATGGAGTGACATCCAATGCTTTTCAGGAAAACAGCTCCGAGGTGAGCTCGTATATAAGGGGTAATGGTGGTGGTTTCAGCAATTCCAGCCACTCTCTGAGCAAAAGAGCCCTTAAAACTTCGTCCTCTTCATAGCCGATGAAATATTCTCGTTAAATGTTAGGAACATTATATGATTCCTCTAACCGATAAGTCAATACCCCTTTTGTATAAAAATTCAGAACGTCCCTAATCCTTCATTCTCCATCTTTAACGTTACCCCAATCCCAATGCTTCATTCAGTCACCTTTCAACTTGCCTCAGGCATAGGATATACGAGCAGCACGACTGGTCCTGAAAGGAGGCTTCCGATGGTGATTCGGCAACGTAAATCCAAGCTGGATGATGCCGCCATAATGAGGCTGATTGACTCTCAACTTGTTCCTCTATCTCATATGAGTGAAATTGAAATCAATAAAATACGCAAAGAAATACCCCTGCGAATGAACAGGGGCATGACCTTTGTTGTCTCATCGAATCCTGACAACGAAGCTGTCGCATTCATCCATTTTCTCATGCACGGCGAACTGCTGTATGTGGATATGATGGCTGTTGCTACAAAAGAACAGCGAAAGAAATACGGTCAGACCTTGCTGCTCAAAGCCGAGAATTTTGCAGCATCTCGTGGTTGCAAAAGATCCAAAGTGATGGTTGACGAAGGCAACACAAAAGGTCTTCGATTTTACCAGAAAAATGGATATATCACCATTCGATACATTATGTTAAGCCGCTGTTACGAGTTGGAAAAAACATTATAAATCGGTCTAGAAAAAGCCTGGTGGCCGTGGTCCATAGGGTCCATATCCCGGTCCTGGCCCTGGTCCATATCCACCACCAAAACCAGGTCCATACCCTGGGCCTGGTTTTGGCCCCGGGCCAAATCCTGGTCCACCACCTGGACCATAGCCGAATCCAGGGCCAGAGCCGTAAGCATAAGGCAGCGTTGCGACAGCGAGTAAATCAAATAATACCAATGGCAAAATAGCTTTGGTGTGTACTTTTTTGCCAACTGCACGTTTCAGCACTAATTTATTGCCCGATACTTTCAACAGTCTTCCGGTCACCCGAGTACCGTCTTTTTTGATCGCGACAATATTTTTGCCTATTAATTTCATCGCTTCATCACGCGTAACATGTTGTTTCATACTATCCCCTCCTCCTCGGATCGTTCAAAACAGTGTATTCGTCCAGGGCCGGCTTCGCCTGTTTCTTTGTCCCTAAATGAAAATATGGGTGTCTTTCTCTATAACAGTTAAGAAAGCTGATGACCTGTTATTTATCTTTGTGAAACAAAAAAAGGTTCGCACGAGGCGAACCTTTTCTAGTAAAGCATTATGTGGGAAACATAATTTCGGTTGTTACCTTTTCCCCGGATCATACGGTTCCCCGAGTGCAGACGGAGCAGAAGAGCGTCCAACAGCCGCAACGAGCACGATGATGGTGAGCAGGTAAGGAAGCATATAAATAATTTCCTGGGGAATACTTTGAGACCATTCGAACAACTGTACATAGTTCCGGATAGCTTGCGAGAAACCAAAGAACACAGCCGCCCCAAAGGCACCAATCGGATTCCACTTACCAAAGATCATCGCTGCAATCGCAATGTAACCTTGGCCGGAAACGGTATTATGAGAGAATGTACCTGTCGTAGTCAGCGTGATTGCAGCTCCACCAATAGCAGCCAGCGCACCACTGATCATCACGGCAACATAACGGTAACGACGCACTTTAACACCTACGGTATCCGCAGCACTTGGATGTTCACCAACCGAGCGAAGACGAAGACCGAATGGAGTTTTGTACATAATGTAATACGTCAGGAAGACGAACAGAATAGCCAGATATGTTGTCGGGTACACATTCTTGAAAAAAGCTTCCCCAAGCAAAGGAATATCCTTTAACAGTGGCACATCAAACTTGCTGAATCCTTGTACCAATGGTGAATCGCCTGATCCTTCAAACAGCAGCTTTACCAGATAAAGTGTGCTTCCTGCTGCCAGAAAGTTAATGACGATACCGCTGATAATTTGGTCAGCCTTAAACGTAATGGAGGCAACTGCGTGGATCAGTGAAACCACTACACCCAACACAACCGCGAACAAAATCCCCATCCAGGCAGACGTCGTTCCTCCCATGCCAGCTTCTTGTGCATAATGCGCAGCAATCCCTGCAGCAAACGCACCAAATACCATGAAACCTTCAAGTCCAAGGTTGGTCACACCGGATTTTTCCGAGAAAATCCCGCCCAGGGATGCAAAAATCAATGCCGTGGCAAAGACAAGCGTCGTATTGATAATTTGCCCAATTGTCAACAAGTCCATCTACAACACCTTCTCTTTCTTGCGCTTGGAATAGAACGGTTTAAGTACCCAGCGCACGATGCCTTGTGCCGCAATGAAGAAGATAATCGAACCGATAACAATCCGAATAATCTCGGGCGGTACATCCGCAGCAAAGCTCATTCCCGCAGATCCATAAGTGAGCGTACCGAATAACAAAGCACCCAGCAACACACCAAACGGATGATTCAAACCAATCAGTGCAACCGCGATTCCGTCAAAACCTGTACCTGGCGAGCCCGACATAACGGTTTGATATTGGAACACCCCGAGTACCTGGAATGCACCGCCAAGACCTGCAAGCATACCACTGATAAACATAGCTTTAACGATATTGCGATTGACATGCATACCCGCATACTCTGCCGCATTCGGGTTATATCCTACGGCACGAATCTCGTACCCTTGTTTGGTTTTCCACATGTAAATATAAAAGAGTACAGCCATGACAAGAGCAATCAATGTTCCCATGTGAACACGGGAGTTGCCCATCAGCTCAGAAAGCCATGTCAGACTAATCGATGCGCTATCACTGATATCCACCGAACGATTTTCACCTTTTAACAGCAGGAATTGGCGCACGATCAGGTTGGCCAGATACAGACCAATCCAGTTCAGCATGATACTACTGATAACTTCGTTAACCCCACGCGCTGCTTTCAGATAACCGGCAATAGCTGCCCACAGACCACCAAATACTGCACCAGCAATCAAAGCCAGTGGAGCATGAATGTAGATTGGCAGACCTGCAAACTTCACGCCTACAAAAGTCGCCGCAGTCATACCGACGAGAAATTGTCCTTCGCCCCCGATATTAAACAGTCCTGCACGTGCCGCAAATGCAAATGCAAGTCCTGTCATAATCAGTGGTGTCATTTCTCGGACTGCTTCACCAAAGTTGTACATGTCTCCGAAAACCTTCGTAAACAATGCACTGTACGCTTCAATCGGGTTGTATCCGCCGATCAGCATGACAATACCACCCAGGATCAGACCCATAATGATGGCTACAATAGGTAATATAAATGAATCACGGGTAAACCATTTTAATACGTTATTCATGCACAGTACCTCTCTTTTGGGTGCTGCCCGCCATCATCAAGCCGAGCTCCCTGTCATTGGTTTCTTCCGGCAGCACCTCGCCCACGATCTGTCCTTCATAGATGACAGCAATTCGGTCGGATACGTTGATAATTTCATCCAGCTCGAATGAGATCAGCAATACCGCTTTGCCCTGATCACGTTGTGCAATCAATTGTTTTTGAACAAACTCAATAGCACCTACGTCCAGACCACGAGTTGGCTGGGCAGCAATAAGCAGTTCAGGATTTTTATCAACCTCACGTGCGATAATGGCTTTCTGTTGGTTCCCTCCCGATAAGGAGCGGGCCTTTGTTTCAATGCTTGGTGTACGCACATCAAATGCCTCGACAAGACGCTTCGCTTGCTTCTTGATCGCATCGAAGTTAAGGAATCCTTTACGCGTATAAGGAGACTTATAATACGATTCCAGAACAATATTTTCACTCACAGAAAAATCAAGGACAAGTCCATGCTTGTGCCGGTCTTCCGGAATATGGGCTACACCCGACTCCGAAATATGGCGCGGAGAATGATTAGACAGTTCTTTACCCTCAAGGCGAATCGAACCGCTATCTACTTTACGCAGTCCGGTAAGAGCCTCAATCAGTTCGCTCTGTCCATTACCATCGACACCTGCGATTCCTACAATCTCTCCTGAACGTACATTCAGGTTGAGTTCGTTCAGAACCGAAATGCCTTCTTTGTTTTTGGCGGTCAATTTGCTAACTTCAAGCACATTGTTTCCTGGTGTAGCCGGCTTTTTGTCCACTTTAAATGTGACATTGCGACCAACCATTTTTTCTGCCAACTCATTTGGATTCGTTTCTGATGTTATAACTGAATCAATCACTTTACCACGGCGAATAATTGTCACCGTATCGGAGATTTCCATGATTTCTTTCAGTTTGTGTGTAATCAGAATAATGGACTTGCCTTCGGCCACTAATTTTTTCATGATTACCATCAGTTCTTTGATTTCCTGAGGTGTTAATACAGCAGTAGGCTCGTCAAAAATAAGAATGTCTGCACCACGATACAACGTTTTTACAATTTCAACACGTTGCTGCATTCCGACAGAAATATCATGAATTTTGGCATGCGGATTCACTTTGAGTCCATACTGTTCAGACAGACGCTGCACTTCAGCAGCAGCTTTTTTATAATTAATGTTGAGACCTTTCCTTGGTTCAGATCCCAAAATAATGTTCTCTGTTACCGTGAACGGCTGTACAAGCTTAAAGTGCTGATGCACCATGCCGATGCCAAGATCGATTGCTTTGTTAGGGCTATCGATGATGACAGGCTTGCCATTCACTTCAATGGAACCTTCATCCGGCTGATAGAGACCAAAGACAATATTCATCAACGTTGATTTACCAGCGCCGTTTTCGCCCAGTAGAGCATGGATCTCGCCTTTACGAAGCTGAAGGCTGATGGCGTCGTTGGCAACAATGCCTGGGAAACGCTTCGTGATTTGTTTCAACTCAACGACGGGGGTTGCTGCACCCATGTAATCACCCTTATACCTGATATAGTGTGGTTCCGCAAACGTAAGAAAAACGTCTAACGACGTTTATTCAAGGAAGATGACCGCATTTCAGCGGTACTTTTTCTTGGGATTATCGAATCCTTCAGTTTCAGCGAAACTTCTGCATTCCATAATCTTAAGAAAAGCTCCTACCGGAGCGTTGATACGAAGACTTCTTTCTTTTGCCGTGGCTAATGCCCAAGCACATACTACATAGCTTGTACAATTGTTATGATGACCTGAGCAAATTTTCCTACTCTGACAATCATAAGGCCGGTCAAGACCGGCCTCGATGATTATTCATTTTCACAGCAGAATCAGATTACTCTGTAGGAACTTTGATTTCGCCGTTGATGATTTTTTCTTTGTACTCGTCCACTTTTGCAAGTGTATCAGCAGAAACATTTTTCGTAGAAGTGTCAGCGATACCTACACCGTTTTCTTTCAAAGTCAGGTTCTCAGCTCCGCCTTTGAATGTTCCATCGATGATTTCTTGGTTTACGCGCTTAACAGCTTCGTCAACTTTTTTGATCATGGAAGTCAGTGTTACTTCATCACCAAACTCCAGGGATTGGTCTTTATCTACACCGATAACCCAAACGTCTTGACCTTGTTTCTTACGAGCGATTGCTTCGTTGAACACACCATTACCTGTAGCACCGGAAGCGTGGAAAATGATATCTACGCCTTTGTTGTAAAGTGTAGCTGCTGCTGCTTTACCAAGGTCAGGCTTATCAAATGCACCTGTGTAGTTGGAAATGAATTCAGCATTAGGATTAACCGCTTTAACGCCTTCTCTGAAACCTACTTCAAACTTTTTGATCAGTGGGCTTTCCATACCGCCAACAAAACCAATTTTGTTCGATTTAGTTGTCAGACCAGCTACAACACCTACCAAGTAAGAACCTTCTTCTTCAGCAAATGTTACTGATTTAACGTTAGGAGCATCAACAACACTGTCGATGATCGCGAGTTTGGAATCAGGATTTTGTTCAGCTACAGTCTTGATCGCATCAGCCAATTGGAAACCGATACCCCAAGTCAGATCATATCCACCTTTAACGAACTCGTTCAGGTTTGGAATGTACTCTTCATCGGATTTACTTTGCAGGTATTTAACAGCTACACCTGTTTCAGTTTCAGTTGCTTGCAGAGCTTCCCAAGCGGATTGGTTAAACGATTTGTCGTTAACTCCACCTACGTCAGTAACCATACCGATTTTCAAATCGGATTTAGCTTCAGTGTTTTCGCCACCTGTAGTTCCTCCGGCATTTGTTTCCTCTTTCGGTTTGCTACCGCAACCTGCGAGCATAACCGATACTGCCAGCAACATGACCAAAGACAAGCTGAGCATCTTTTTCATTTCTCTGTTCCCCCTTAATGATATATACCTAATTCCTGTCCAGGCCAAAATGGAACGGATCAACAGATCGATAATATGGCTTTTATGCAGAATGTATGGTTTCTTCGACATTAAAAGCGCATTCTTACCACTAAACAATTGTGTCACCTGTCGAAAAACCGAACATTATGACTTGAAGAGAAAATTTTAGGACTAGCCTACTAGAGGTGATTATACATTCAACCCGTGGTAAAATCCAGATGTTTCATCACCAAATCTCACTTATTTTTGCTCTTTTTTTATTGAAAGCGCTTAATAATTTAACGATTTAACACACTAACGTTACAACGATGTGATGTTATATAACAAAAACGTATCACACTCCCTAGAAGGATGTGGAAATCACCTGTTTTTGTTTGCATTATTTCACCGTTCGTATTTTATGTATTATCACAGCCTGTTATTCACCCGTTATATGCTTTCATTGTGCCCTTACAGATTGCAGCATATTCGTCGCGCATAACCAGACTCTTTGGAGTAGATCAATCTTTAAGCCGTAAAAAAAGCCGCCATAGGTACGGCGGCTTGCATAAACAATTTTAAGCGTTGATTTTGCCTTTAGCTACAGTAGCCAAAGAGTTGAACGCATTGATGTCGTTAACGGCCAGATCAGCCAACATTTTGCGGTTCATGTCTACACCAGCAAGTTTCAATCCATGGATCAGTTTGTTGTAAGACAAACCATTCATACGTGCTGCAGCATTGATACGAACGATCCACAGTCTGCGGAAGTTACGTTTTGTGTTGCGACGGTCACGGTATGCGTATACCAGGGATTTCATTACTTGCTCGTTAGCTGTTTTAAAAATACGGTGTTTGGAACCGAAATAACCTCTTGCCAGTTTCAAAACCTTTTTATGACGACGACGTACTACAAAACCGCCTTTTACTCTTGCCATATTAAAAGAACCTCCCAATAAATATTAAATGTATCCGTGGTATGTGTACGGCCTAAGCCGATCCCCCATACGGATTTACTATTTCAAGTTAGCCAGACCTTGTTTCAAACGTCTTACGTCCCCGGCAGCCATTACTGGGTTGCCGTTCAGAACGCGCTTAGCACGTTTTGATTTGTGGGAAAGCAAGTGGTTTTTGTGAGCTTTGTAACGCAGGACTTTACCGGAACCGGTAATTTTGAAGCGTCCTTTCAAACTGCTGTGTGTTTTCATTTTAGGCATTTTGTGTTTCCTCCTCCAATGTTATCAGGCTTTAGGAGCCAGAATCATGATCATACTGCGGCCTTCCAATTTTGGTTGACGTTCGATGGTGCAAAGTTCTGCAACCTCCACCTTAACGCGTTCCAAAATCCGTTGACCAATGGCGGCATGCGCAATTTCACGTCCGCGGTAACGAACGGAACATTTTACCTTGTCGCCTTCTTTCAAGAACTTAACTACATTACGAAGCTTCGTTTGATAATCATGCTCCTCAATATTGGAACGGAACCATACTTCTTTAATGTCAACAATTTTCTGGTTCTTACGGGCTTCTTTGTCTTTCTTTTGTTGCTCATAGCGGAATTTGCCATAGTCCATGATGCGGCATACCGGCGGTTTAGCCTGTGGTGCCACATTGACCAGGTCCAAGTTCAGGTCAATCGCCATTTGCAGTGCTTCCCGAATCGGCGTGATCCCAATTTGTTCTCCTTCAGCTCCGACAAGGCGTACTTCCTTCGCCCGAATCTCATCATTAATCATGTGATCTTTACTAATAACCGTCCACCTCCAGGTCATTTTGAATATCCTGTTACACAAAAATAAAAGGGATGCCGGTTAAGCTACCGACATCCCTGTAATCAACACAATTCTTCATGAGTAAACACTTCATAAATTATTGGGATCGTTGACCAGCCAACATGTTTGTTGATCAGGTGAGAAGTCGGACTTCTACTTGTGATTCCATAGCTATTCATTTAACGCACTTGAATACTATAACATCCTGCAAAACTATTGTCAACGTCTCTACAATATTTTTTTTACAGACATGCTTTCATCCAAGTCAATCATTCATTATCCCTGCTTACTCTGCACCTCATCCAAACGTACAACACGTGTATGTTGAGTATGGCTCCATTGTTTGTTGTTCTGCGTGAAGAACGCGTAGAACGTAATTGGATACCATGAAAGAAGGTAAATCGGGAACAAGATCAGGTACAGATACACTTTGGCAAAAGTAACCTTTTCCAGCGCCATGGACAACAAGAATGTCAGGACATTCAGACCAATCGCTACGAACCCTACCCAAAGCGGGAAGTATCCGTATATGTTTGCGATATGTGGACCACTGAATATCGCTGTATCCACCCACAGGACAGCAGTCATCAGGAACGTAAGTAAAACAACGTACACGTTTGCTCCATACACAGCAAGGTCAAACTTCACCAAGCTTCTTTCCTTGATACTCTGCCACAGCAGCGGGAAGAAATATCTACGCGCAACCGTAAAGTGACCTTGCATCCAGCGAAGACGTTGTCTTGCTGAAGCTTTAAAGGTTAACGGCTTCTCATCAAATACTTTGGCATCATAGTTAAAGACAGGATATACATTACGCTGAACACTGCGCATCGTAAACTCCAAATCCTCAACCAGACTTGTAGCGCCCCAGCCAATTTCCTTGAGCAGGTTGGTCTCGAAGCACATTCCAGTACCTCCGAGGAAATTCGCCATATTCAAATTATGACGGGACAACTGCCACAGACGGTTGATGTACCAGTAAGATACACCATATGCTGCAGTGATCCAGGAATCCTCCGGATTCTTGGTATCAATGTATCCTTGAATTACACGCGAACCATTGCACAAGTCGTCATTCATCTCAAGCAAGAAGTTACGGTCAACCAGGTTATCCGCGTCAAACATGACAACTGCGTCATACTGACGTGGCAATTTCCACAAGTATTTAAGCATCCATTCAATGGCATACCCTTTACCTCTGAGATCAGCATTCGTACGTACACAAGCATTTAATCCATGCTGTCTTACAATTTGAGCCGTTCCATCCGTACAGTTGTCACAAATGACAAACACATCGTACAGATCTTCCGGGTAATCCAGTTGTTTCAAGTTCTCCATCAAAGCACCAATAACTTGTTCCTCATTGTGTGCTGCGACGAGTACAGCGAATGATTTTGTCGCCGGATAATGTTTCTTTTTCTTTTTCTTAATCAGACCGAACAGCGAAAACGTGAATTGGTACACGGCTAGCAGTGCCAGAAGGACCTGCATCGTGACGAATATAGCGTCCAACATCGTTCTCTGTTACCCCCTTTTTTTCAAAACCAGATTACTTTAAATGTTTCTCTTCCTGGATTCTGCACTTTTATTTTTTTGTGATGCGCAGAATATGACCCTGTTCTTTTGTTTACTACGTAAATATTTCAGACAATGTTTCAAGCATGGTTGATGCCAGTTGGCTGCTTTATCGATTTTGTATTCTTTTCAGCCATTTGTCAAAACCGCAATTCCACTTCCTGAAGCAGAAATGTGAACTTTAAACGCTGAATAGGCACCTCGTGATACTCCAACCTCGCATTCATGCCTGTTATATCTTATTTTCAGCCGTTTACTTGATTTTTATTTCTAAAGTCCCTGCTTTTTTCATCAGGCTGATACATATCGACAGAGGCTCTATATCAAATAACGTAAACAGACCTCAAAAAGTTCAGTCTTAAACTTACATTTTTTTAACCGCATTTCAGCCATGTTGAATCATTGTATCTTTTTTAGATAGTCCGAGTCAAAAAGTTAAGTTGGGTGTATATCCACTCTTTAACATGAATTTTACCTTCTTCACATGTGTTCTTCTTGAAAAGGACAACATTTAAAAATATGATAAACATATACCTGAAATAACCTCAAGTTCACGAAAAAACGGTTATATACTATTCAGGACGAAACCGGACACAGCAATTTACCGGAAATACTGCCGCCAACATGGGGCCTGACTGGCAGGAGGCCAATATGAGCCGTTTATTCGTAAAGTTTCAAGAGTATGATCGAAATGTATTTATGTGGATTAATGGTCGACTTCATAATCGATTTATGAACTTTTGGCTGTATTATTTCACCCATCTGGGCGGAGCAACTTCTTCTATTGCAGTATCCTTACTAATCTGGCTGCTGGCTCCCGCTCCTTGGAGTACAACAGGACTTCAGGCATGCATCGCTCTAGCGGTTAGCCACATTCCCGTAGCAATCGCCAAAAAACTGTATCCGCGCATTCGGCCTTACCTGGCCCTACCGGATACGATTACGTTCCGCAATCCCCTGACGGACCATTCGTTCCCTTCAGGGCATACTACTGCCGTATTCTCGGTTACGGTCCCTTTTATGACGATGGAGCCGTTCCTGTTGCTGTTGCTACTCCCTGTTGCATTAATTGTCGGATTTTCACGAATTTACCTGGGATTACACTATCCCTCAGATGTTCTCGCAGGTGCTACGATCGGTACTTTAGTCGCACTTGCAACTGTTGCTTTATGGACATAATGTGAATATGTTAGACTAAGGAAAACCTAGCAGGAACAGGTGAAGCAAGCGTGGAGAAAAAAAGAGTATTACTATTATCTGAAGGCTTTGGCGCTGGTCATACTCAAGCCGCTTATGCGCTGTCCAGCAGTTTGCGAAAACTTTCGCCGAATGTGCAAACCAAAGTGCTTGAGTTGGGGAGTTTTCTGAACCCCAGAGTTGCGCCACTCATCATTACAGCGTACAAAAAAACGGTCATTAACCAGCCCAAGCTCATCGGGTATGTATACAGGCACCAATATAAAAAATCCTTGAACCGGCTGACTACACTCGCGTTGCATAAACTGTTTTATACCCATACACGCAGTATTGTCCGTCAGCTTCGTCCGAATGTTATTGTATGCACCCACCCTATTCCCAGTGCTGTCATATCCAGACTGAAACGTCTGGGTGTGCAGGTTCCACTTTGTACAGTCATTACCGATTATGACGCGCACGGGACGTGGATTAGCCCTGAAGTGGATCTGTATCTTGTTTCTACAGATGAGGTAAAGTCCAAATTAATGCTGCGGGGTGTATCTTTAGACAAAATTCGCGTTACCGGCATTCCGATCCACCCCAACTTCTGGGAACATCCCGGGCGGGACGAGATCCGAGGAAAATTCAATTTGAAGAACATGCCTACTGTGCTTGTGATGGGCGGTGGTTGGGGAATGCTTAGTGATGAAGTAGTTAACCAATTATTGACACGCTGGCATGAGGATGTTCAGATTATTTTCTGCCTTGGCCGCAATGACAAAAGCCGAATCAGCATGGAACAAAATCCGTTGTATAAAAAAGATAATATCCATATCATCGGGTACACCAATGAAGTGGACAAATTAATGGAAGTATCTGATCTCCTGATCACCAAGCCGGGTGGAATGACATGCAGTGAAGGGTTGGCAAAGGGAATCCCCATGCTGTTCCATAATCCCATACCGGGTCAGGAAGAAGAAAATGTTCAGTATTTCACCGCACGAGGTTTGGGGGAGCCCATTACTTCCCTTGATGTTGTTGTGAAATGGATGAATAAACTGCTTCATAACTACCCTGACATTGTTCGCAAACGCAAACGCCACATGGCACAGATTGCCAAGTATCACCCAATGCAAAGCGCACAAAGTATTATCGACCTTCTGGATCTGCGTCCCTACTCGGCAGACCAAGCCAGACTGTAACGGCTTCAAACAAGCCTGCATGTACACAGCAAAGGTGCCTTCGAATCGAAGGCACCTTTTTTTAATATGAAGAATAGTACAAACTATTGAATACCAGCCGACTTCAAGTAATCCTGCCACTGCTTGGTATACTCGGTCTGAATCTTCTCAAGGCCTGCCTGTTTGGCTTTTTCCATAAATGTATTCAGACCCGCTTCTACATCCTCCACCAATCCCACATTTAACGGATAGAGATACTGCTTCTCTACCTGCTCCAGTGCTGCTTTCTCAGCTTGGTATGGCGTCCAATCCTCAGCAAATCCAGTAAAGATATCCGGCTTTTTCATTTTGTCCAGCTCTTTGAAAATAGCCAGTACGTCATCAAAGCTCTTATCATAGAGCATGAATTCCGGATTACGCCAAGCCCAACCATTCATGCCTTCGCGCGGAAATCCATTGGTCTGGGCATCGCCCACCATTTTATAATAACCGTCTTGAACTTCAAAGTTCTTGCCTTCCACACCATATTCGGTAAGCCAGTTGTAACGTTTGTCGGTAACCAGTTTTTCATAGAATGCAAGTGCTTTCTCCGGGTTTTTGCTGCTGCGCGGAATTGCAAAACCATTGTGGATCGGGTGAACTGGTTGTGCAAACCCTTTGGCATTCGGGTAAGGGAAATAACCGAGCTTCCAATCCGGGTGAGTGGACTGGACCTTGATCACATCCGCATTAAATTTGTTCGGGTTCTCACCCGACAGTACAACAGCCGATTTGCCATTTTGCAGCAATGAGTTGGACGTATCCTTTACATTCAGCACGTTTTTCGGAAAAAAGCCTTTGTCCATCCAGCGTTTGTACGTTTTCAGGTCCTCCAGATGCTGTGCAGACCCCCAATAGGAAGTGATATTGGATGGTGTGTCATACATGATGTCCAGACCATAAGGGAGCTGACCTGCCGTATTCACCAGCTTGGATGTCAATTGTCGAATACCATGGGTATGGTTCGCATTGCTATCCGCGATTGGAATCATATTCGGTTCATTGGCTTTGATACCCTCCAGATAGGCTTCGAGTGTCTCCAGAGATTCCGGTTTGGGCAGATTGTACTTCTCACGCAAATCCTCACGGTACGCAATACCCTCAGTAACATATTCAGTCCATGTCGATGGTACAGTATAGATCTTGTCATTGACTTTTACCGCGTTCCACATGTCATCAGGTACATAAGCTTTGAGCGTTGGTGCTGCCTTAGGCAGTAATTCATCCAGAGGCAGGAACGCTCCTTTTTTCGCATAGGACTGATAGAACGTCCAATCCGCGGTAAAAATCAGATCAATCGGTTGACCGGAAGACAGCAGCAATTTGTATTTTTGGTCCCAGTCTGTCCAGGAGGTATAGTTAAATTTCACATTGACGTTCAGATCAGCCTCAGCCAGCTTGTTGATTTCCGACTCAATCACAGGCAGATCCTTGGGGGCATCACCAAGCATGTAGAATTGCAGTGTTACCTTCTCCCCTTTGTTCTCAGAAGAACCTCCCTGCTCACTTCCTTGCGCAGATCCCCCCGAACCGTTATTACATGCGGCAAGCACCCCGGCAAACAATATCAGGGCAAGTACCATAGACAGGTGCCGAATTGTTTTGTTACGCATACGCATCCTCCCTTTTTGTGGTCAACCTTATATGTTAGCGCAGACTCGCCATGATTCAGACGCAGACGGATAGACAGCTATCCCGCCATCTGCACCCACAGCGCGTGCACGTTCTAACCTTTCACCGCACCAATGGTAAGACCCTTGACAAAGTACCGCTGCACAAATGGATACAGGAACAAAATGGGTCCAGTAACCACAATAGCCATCGCCATTTTGGTCGATTCGGTAGGTACATCCTGGCTAAGAGTTATGCCGGTACCAATCGCCATCTGGTCAATGAAGGTAATCGTGTTCATGGTGTTATACAAATAGAATTGCAGCTGGTACATATCCGGGTTGTTAATGAACAAGGATGATGTGAACCAGTCATTCCAGTATCCCAGTGCCAGAAATAACCCTACAGTGGCAATGCCGGGCATCGCCAGTTTCAGTACTACGCTAAAGTAAATGCGGAAATCATTCGCACCATCGATTTTGGCTGACTCAATCAGCTCATCCGGAACGGCTGAACGAATGAAGTTTTTCATCAGGATAATGAGAAAAGGCGTCATCAATCCCGGAAAAATCAACACCGTATACGTGTCCGTAAGATTGAAATAATTTGCAAGCATGATGTACCAAGGAACCAATCCCCCACCAAAGAGGGTTGTAAAGTAGATGAAAAATGAGAAAGCGTTCCGGTACTTGAAATCTTTGCGTTGCAGTACAAATCCCGCCATCGTAATAAGAAATAGTCCAAGGGCCGTACCCACAACGGTTGTAAATACCGTCACGCCATAAGCTTTAAGCACCTGGGTCGGAAATTTGAACACCATCTTGTAACCTTCCAAGGAAAAATCGGTGGGAAAGAGGTGATACCCATCTCTTACAATCGATTCGTTGCTGCTGAATGAGCCGGATAAAATCAAAAGAAATGGAATGATACAGATTAAGGAAAGAATCAGAATCATGCTGTAAGCGATGATTTGAAACAACAAGGTGAATTCCGTATCTCGGGTACGCGTGTGCATAGTAGGTCTCCCTTCTGCCTATAGGCGTTTTAGAACAAGGCGTAGTCCTCATTCACTTTACGGATGATATAGTTGACAGTCATGATCAGGATAAAACCGAACAGCGATTGATACAGACCAGCCGCAGTAGCCATTCCGATATCAAACGTCACTTTCAGGGAACGATACACATACGTATCGATGATATCTGTAGCGTTATATAAGACACCGTTATTTCCAATGAGTTGGTAAAAGAGATCAAACTGTCCCTTCATAATGCTCCCGAGTGAGAATAACAACAGGATGACAAAGGTCGGTTTTAGCATCGGTACGGTGATGTACCAAATGCGCTGAAAGATATTGGCCCCGTCAATCCGGGCTGCCTCGTAATACTCATCGCTGATCCCTGTAATAGCTGCAAGGTAGATGACCATGCTGTACCCGAGATTTTTCCACAGATAAAAAATGATGATCAGAAACACCCAGATCCAGGGTGTGTTGTAAATATCAACAGGCCCCGCCTCAAAACGTTTGAGTACCGTGTTCACAAAACCGGATTCATAATTGAACATGTTGTAAGCGATTACACTTAATAGAACAAACGAGATGAAATACGGTAAAAACATGACCGACTGCGTAATTTTCTTAAACACTTTTCCCCGAATTTCACTGAGCAAAATCGCACAGAAGATCGCTAGCCCGTTTCCTAATATAATGAAGGCCAGATTGTACCCCACCGTGTTGGTTGTCAGCTTCAGCAGCATTCCGGATTGCCACAGAAACTTGAAGTTCTCCAGGCCCACAAATGGGCTGCCGAACAATCCACCTTCAAAATCATAGCGGGTAAACGCATAATAGATGCCGACCATCGGAAAATACGAGTTAATCAGAAAAAAGATCAGTGTAGGCAGCAGCATGAGAAACATGATTTTGTTTTTGTTCAATTCTTTGAGCATGGCTCGATCCCTCCCGAATTTCTTACGGCGCGGCGCGCAGTGGAGCTCTGTTTTTTATTGTAGTTGCCCTAAGTGCTACCGGATACTGAATCATTCGGCCGGATCATGAACGATTCTGCGAAACAGAATATGAACAATATGAACGAACACTGAAATGAATGCCTGAGCGTTCACAAAAGTTGATATCGTGCATAGGTTGAACCTAGTGAACAATAAAGCGAAAGTTGAACTTTAGCTACGGAAATCGGCCATAGCATGCTGTCCACCGTTGATGTAAACGCATACATAATATATAATTCGAAATACATCCGTGATTCACCACACCCATATTATGAATTCTCATCCTTCGCTATGAAGTCTAACTTTGTTCATCCAAAACAGGAGGTCCACGGGAGGAAAGGTCATGCGCAAACGTTCAGAGGACAGCCAGAAGGTGTTTGCACGGATTCTCATCGGCATTATTGTTAGCACCGTTGCCACCTTGCTTGTGGCTTCTACCATTTTGTACGTCAACTATAATCGTATTGCCCTTCGGCAGGTCTACCGAACCGATATGAACGGTCTTACCCAGACCAGTCGGGAAGTCTCCAAGATGACCGAGACCGCCAAATCACTGTCTTATCAGATTTATCAGGATTACACGATCTCTGCCCTGCTGCTCTATTCAAATCCGAGTATCTATGAAATTACGTCAGCGATGGAACAACTCGACAACTATCGCATGTCCCTCCCTTTTATCGAATCCATCTATGTATATAACTCCAAAAATGATGAGTTCTTTATCAGCTCCAATGAGGTTCGAAATGGACAACAATCCATCTCTGAAATAGACGATCAAGGGATTACAAGTATCCTCGACCGTTTCCATGATTACAAACCTTTTGTCCCCATTCCGCGTACTTACCAAGTTGGCTCCACCGAGGAAACCCAAGTCAGCAGTTATACGTACCTCTGTTACGACACGATCAATGACAATGCTACACTGAATTATGCTGTTGTCGTAAATATTAAGGACGACTGGCTCAGTCCCAATATGAACTCAGCTGATCAGCCAGGGAAAACGTTTATTATCAATGAACAGGGACAGTTAT
Organism: Paenibacillus sp. O199; assembly: GCF_001636635.1. Taxonomy (NCBI): domain Bacteria; kingdom Bacillati; phylum Bacillota; class Bacilli; order Caryophanales; family Paenibacillaceae; genus Paenibacillus; species Paenibacillus sp. O199. Next base: position 198,796 of record NZ_LGRP01000004.1, on the reverse strand, counting down.
TGTCCGATTTCAGCAATCGTGCGTTAATGAAAGATTTGTCCAATGAAACGTTTATGCAGCCAATCCTAGAAAACACGGAGCAGTCCGCCTACTTTACGGCAGAGGTTGATGGAATAAAATCACTCATTACCTACACTGCTCCTGATAACCTCGGGTGGCGCTATGTAAGAATAACGCCTTATGACCTGATCACCTCAGATATTCGTAATATGCGGACACACACCGTTCTGTTTTGTATTGGGCTATTAATTGCGGGAGTGCTCTTATCCTACCTCGTGTCCCGGAAGCTATATCATCCCATTGATAAAGTGCTTGTCCGTATGCGTGTGATGGAAGCGGAGCGTCGTGGCAGTCTGCATCTATTACGACAGGATTTTCTGCGTGGGGCTTTGCAAGGACGTGAAACGGTAACGGGAGGCATGCTGGAGGACAGAATGAAATTCTACGGCTCTTCTGTTGATGTTCATCGTCTAACAAGACTGGTACTGCTTCGTATTGATCATTTTACCGATTTCAGCGATACCTACAGGGATGAAGTCCAACTTATAAAATACGCGATGATAAATATTTGCACGGAAACGGCTGACCTTTACTACCACACCGAAGCTGTGGATATGGGCAGCGATCTGATCACACTTATCTTTAATGATAAAGTTCAAGATGAAGCTGATGATGAGCATTGCCCCATTGAGGACCTGCTGCGCATGATGCAGGCTGCCGTGATGACACATCTAAGATGTTCCATTTCATTTACCATCGGGCCAGTGGAGGATTCACTGGAAAACAGTATTGCTTCTTATACTCGATCAGCAGAAGCTTCTCTTCATCGTTTGTTCATGGGTCCTGGATGCCTGATTTACACCTCGGACATCATGGCGTACCATGCCAAAGAATATGCTTTCCCTGTTGGAAAAGAGAGACAGTTGATTGATTACCTGATGACAGGCAAAACAGGCGAAGCGAAACAGGTCTATGCAGATATCGTGAGCGAAACGGCAACATATCCATTTACCGTATTTCAATTGGCTCTATCCCATCTGACCATGACTCTGAATCATGTGAGAAACACACTCAAAAAGAACAACCAGCTTACACTTGAATCCATCTCCGATCGTTCAATACTTCCGATTCATGATGCCGAGGATCTCAGTGAAGTTCACGCCCACTTCTATCGCATGTTTGACGAGCTTGGATCCAAAGTTGAGGAGAAAAGAACGCTTAAACATGAGGAACTCATTCGCAAAATTAACTGCATTATTGAACGAGATTACGCAGACACCAATCTTTGTCTGACCTCAATTGCAGATGAACTAGCCATGTCACCCATCTATGTCAGCAGACTCTATAAACAACTAACGTTAAAAGGTCTAACCGATGTTATTAACGAGACCCGCATAGCCAAAGCGCAATTCCTGCTCATTGAGACGGAAAACTCTGTAGCTGATATTGCTGAGCAAACCGGGTTCACCAACAGTTCTTATTTCTATCGGATATTTAAGAAATTCAACGGGGTTACTCCCAACGATTATCGACGTAAGGAGCTTCATTCGGAGCTTTAGCAGAAGTAAAACGAACTTCCACAAGTGACGTCATGAGATTTAG
>NZ_LGRP01000004.1:156626-197184 GCF_001636635.1 Paenibacillus sp. O199 | reverse complement strand
TCTGGTAGCCAGATGCATATCACGCTTTTTTTATAATATTACTCTTGATCTTCGCCAGTCTCGTCCGCAGCTTCCCGAACTTTATACTTGTCCAAGCGGATTTGTTGATACTCGCGCAAGGCCTCTTCACCAACGATGACTTCAACCCGGTGAATATTCATGCCTTTGCCCATGAATTTCTGCTCATACTCTGTCATGACATGCTCTTCATTCAATCCATCACGGTGCAGGTTCAGAGACAAATTGGTCATTTGCAGACCAAAGTCGGCAATTGCATTGAGAGAGAAATCAAACAATGTTTCCGAATCTGTTTTGAAATGAATCTGTCCTTTGGTGTTAAGCAGTTCCGTATATTTCTTCAGGAAACGTGGATGTGTCAAACGACGACGTGCATGCTTGGCTTTCGGCCAAGGATCGCTGAAGTTCAGATAAATCCGTTCCAGTTCTTCCTGTTCAAACACTTCCTCAATCTGTTCGATATTAGCCAGCGCCAGCTTCAGGTTGGGTGGTGTCTCCACTTCTGCCTGACTCCATGCTTTCCGAGCCTTCTCGCTGGCACGACGCACCAATTCATCATACATATCAATACCGATAAAATTGAATTCCGGATATTTATAACTCATTTGGCTGATAAATTGACCTTTACCCATGCCAAATTCCACAAAAATTGGATGGTCATTGCCAAACAGTTCAGACCATTTTCCTTTGTACTGTTTGGGATCAAGAACAACGAGGTCAACTTGTTGCTCCAAATTTTCACGAATCCCTTTTCTGCCACGTAAACGCATCTTATTCCTCCGTTTATCCATACTTGTCTCAGAATCATTTTGCCGAAGAACTGGCTAATTGTAAAGAGCAATGAAAAAGGAATCTTCGGATCTGCCACTTTGGGGCAAATCTCAAAGATTCCCTCTTCGATTTATTTGGAATTGGGGTCCAACTACTTTAATAGTTCATAGTCTACCTTATCTTGGTGTGAAAAATCAAATGTCTTTTCGAAAGCATCGCGAACTTTTTGTCTTGCAGCCGCTTTCACTTTCGGATTGCCATTGAAACGAACACCTGTCAAAGCCAGAGCTTCTTCTGCCGTCAGTTCTACAGAAACATGATGAAGATCATTTTTAACTTGGGAATTCATTCATATCACCTCACGGTATAGTATGGTCCATGACGTCAACATTGATTCAAATGCTATGATGAATAGTACCCATTAGATGGTGTCTGACGCTGGTTTAAATATAACATAATGTGTAAACTATAGCAAGGATAAAACCTCGTTTCTACGGCCTATTTTTGCGACTAGATTCCCCTTTTTTTGAGTTTTTTGATACAATGGTAAAAGTTCAAAAAGAGTCGAATTCGGTTATAGAATAAGCAAGCCATTAGGTAAGCCAAAGGAGTACCCTGAAGATGAATGCACCTTCAATACAACCTCCTCTTCTGTGGGGAGATAAACGATTCCATACCTGGAATTACGAAATGAGAGACGAATTTAACAATAAGGTTTTCAAAGTGATGCTGGATGCAGGTTTCACCTGCCCGAACCGAGATGGATCTATCGCCAAAGGAGGCTGTACATTTTGCAGCGCTCGTGGATCGGGTGATTTCGCCGGTAGCAGACGCGATGATTTGGTCACCCAATTTAATACCATTCGGGATAAACAGCATCTGAAATGGCCGTCAGCTCACTACATTGGCTATTTCCAAGCCTATACCAACACATACGCACCCGTTGAAGAACTGCGTGAATACTTTGAAGAAATTTTGAAGCAGCCCGGTGTCGTGGGACTGTCCATCGCCACTCGCCCTGACTGTTTACCGGATGACGTCGTTGATTACTTGGCTGAATTGAATGAACGCACCTACCTATGGGTTGAGATGGGTCTGCAAACCATTCACGAGTCCACGTCAACCCTAATTAACCGTGCGCATGATACGCAGTGTTATGAGGAAGCCGTTGCGAAGTTACGCAAACGGAATATTCGGGTGTGTACACATATTATTTACGGACTGCCTCAGGAAACCCATGAAATGATGCTGGATACCGGACGGGCTGTTGCCAACATGGATGTGCAGGGAATCAAAATTCATCTACTTCATCTGATGCGCAAAACGCCAATGGTGAAGCAGTATGAAGCCGGGCTCCTTCGTTTCCTGGAACAAGACGAGTACATTAAACTCATCGTCGATACGCTGGAGATGCTTCCACCGGAAATGATTGTACACCGTCTTACAGGTGATGCACCGCGTGATTTGCTGATTGGGCCAATGTGGTCCATGAACAAATGGGAAGTTTTGAATTCGATTGATCGTGAGCTGCGTGAGCGGGATTCCTGGCAAGGTAAATACTGGAGGGGTGCTTAAGATGGGCTTTCTTTCGGTTTTAAGTTGTGCCCATCAATGGATTTCTTCCCGGCTACAGCCTGGAGATTTAGCTATTGATGCAACGGTTGGAACGGGGGCGGATACTCTGTTTCTGGCGCAAAAAGTTGGTAAACGTGGTCAAGTCATTGGTTTCGATATTCAGAGCGAGGCACTTACCTTGGCACAAGCCCGTATTCGCAAACAAGAGGATAGCGCCAAATTGGGCTCCATCTCCATGCTTCAATTAAGCCATGATCGAATGGCAGAGGCCGTTCCTGAAACATGGCAGGGTAATGTCGGTGCTGTAATGTTCAACCTGGGGTACCTGCCTTCGGAAGATGCGGACTCCACCATAATTACGGAAACAGACAGTACTATCGCTGCGCTCCAGGCTGCACTGGCAATGCTAAAGCCGCGCGGCATTATTACCGTTGTGCTGTATCCAGGTCATGATGGAGGTTCACAGGAAGCGGATGCGGTATTGGAGTGGTCCTCTGCTCTACCTGTAGAGCAGGCACAAGTGGTGATTTATCGCCAATTGCAGCGTGTCGCCTCTCCTTTTCTGATTGGCATCGAGAAAAAATAATTTCCTTTGTTCGACAAATGCAATAAACTAGACACAATCGCAACAAAGCACTCTTTGGGTTTAATTTATGCGATTTGTGTACTACATAAAGACGTGCAACCGTATTCACTGTTACACTCATGCCAACTACGCGGTCATGATTGATTAAAGCGATCCACCATTTCATATACTAGAGGAGAGATTAGGAATGCCTACGCCATACCCACTGCAATTTCAACCAGAGTTCAAAGAACGTGTATGGGGAGGTCGCGCGCTGGAGCAATTCGGCCTGACGCCACCTGAAGGACATATAGGAGAAGGCTGGATGATTGCGGATCATCCCAATGGTACAACCAAGGTATTAAATGGAGTTCTAGCTGGAAAAGGCCTGGATGAAGTCCGTGAACAACTGGGCACAGCATGGCTTGGAACCAAAGGAGTTTCGGAAAAGGGCGGACGATTCCCGCTTCTGATCAAACTGCTTGACTGTAACGATGATCTGTCTGTACAAGTTCATCCAACAGATGAGTACGAAGCGCTCCCTCCTGGCGAGCTTGGCAAAACGGAAATGTGGTATGTGCTGGATGCCAAACCAGGAGCTCATATCATCTACGGCTTGAATGAAGGCGTTGACCGTGAAGTACTGAAGGAAGCGCTGGAGAATGGTACGGTCATGGATACCCTTCGTCAAGTACCTGTTGAAGCTGGAGATACGTTCTTTATCCCTGCGGGAACGGTACACGCTCTATGTGCAGGTGTCGTTGTGGCTGAAATTCAGCAAAACTCGGATACAACATACCGGATTTACGATTATAATCGTCCTGGCCTGGATGGCAAACCACGTGAGCTGCATGTTGAGGATTCATTGAATGTAACGGCTTATGAGGGTGCTGGCGCCACGACGATGAAAACCAACAACGCAACTCCAGGTGAGTGGCTGAAGCTTGCGGAATGTCCATACTTTGTAGTGGAAAAAGGAATTGTTACAGGACGTTGGGAGCTCTCTACAAGTGCTGAAAGCTTCACTATTCTTGTGGTCTGTGAAGGTAGCGGAACGCTGGAGTGGGATAACGCGGAATCGGATAAAATTGAATTGAAAGCTGGACAATGTTACTTACTGCCTGCCAACCTGGGCTCCTATACGCTGGATGGCAACACTACTGTTCTTCGCTCTTATTTGCCTTAATCGAATAATCAATGATCTATTCAAGTGATCTACCTTAGCTTAAATGGCTCTAATGTGACCTGTGAAGGAGGATTTACACGAGATGCAGGAATCTACCTTTAGCCTGGTTGGCAACGAAGGTACCCGTATTCATGTGTACCGCTGGCTTCCCGATCCGGAGTGCAACATCAAAGGTGTGGTCCAGATTGCACATGGCATGAGCGAGACTGCTGCCCGATACGCTGAATTTGCCCAACATCTCACCACGCACGGCTACGCGGTCTATGCGAATGACCATCGTGGTCATGGTAAAACGGTCGAAAACTCGGATTTGTTGGGCAATGCCGGCGTAGATGCTTTCCGCTGGATGGCGAGTGACATGATGAGTCTGGGCGAAGTTGCCGCCAAAGAAAACCCTGATGTGCCCCTCTTTTTGATGGGGCATAGCATGGGGTCGTTTTTGGTACAGCATCTAATGTATGCTGGCCACGAGCGTTACCATGCATTTATTTTGTCCGGCACCAATGGCAAGCGCGGTCTGCTTCGGATTGGAGAGAAACTGGCTTTCTTGCAGTGTGGCATTCAGGGGAAGGGTCATCCAAGTATGCTGCTCAATGCGCTCGTATTTGGCGGATTCAACCGTTCTTTCCGTCCGGCAACAACGCCGTTTGATTGGCTGTCCCGGGACTCCGAAGAGGTCAAGCGGTTTATGGATGACCCTTTGTGTGGAGCCGTCTGCTCTGCAGGTTTTTTCCGTGACTTTTTCAAACTGCTGTTGGACATTCACTTGCCGCGCAACATGAAACGTATTCCTAAGGATAAATCTGTATATCTGTTCTCGGGTGAACAAGATCCGGTGGGACTTCATGGCAAAGGAGTGCTTAACCTGGTCTCCCAATATCGAGAGCTTGAGCTTGAGGATATTGAATACCGCCTCTATCCGGGGGGGCGCCACGAAATGCTGCATGAAACGAATCGGACTGAGGTTGCCGGGCATGTCGTGGAGTGGCTGGAGAGGCATACGTCCGACTACAGTGCCTATCATTCCACAGCACACGCAGAAACCGCCGATTCCATATAATGCGACACAAATTACCTATACAATGACGAAAGCCCCTGAACGGGAGCACAGCATACACTGTGCTCCGCGTTCAGGGGCTTTACTTTTTTATTTATAAGATGGCAATTTAATGTTAATCGTTATGGATTACCCTTCGATCAGCAAAGACTCTGGATCTTCAAGCAATTCTTTTACCGTCACGAGGAAACGTACGGCTTCGCTACCATCAATGATACGGTGATCGTACGACAGGGCGATATACATCATCGGACGGTTCTCCATCCGCTCTGCATCAATCGCTACCGGACGAAGCTGGATTTTGTGCATACCCAGAATACCTACTTGAGGTGTATTCAAAATTGGTGTGGACAACAAGGAGCCAAACGTTCCGCCATTGGTAATGGTGAAGGTTCCTCCTTGCAGATCAGACAAAGCCAGCGTGTTGGAACGGGCTTTGGATGCCAGGTCAGCAATGCTTTTCTCGATCTCAGCGAAGCCAAGACGATCTGCATCACGTACAACCGGTACGACAAGACCTTCTTTGGCAGATACCGCAATACCGATATCATAGTACTTTTTGAGAACTACATCTTCGCCATCAATCTCCGCGTTAATGGTTGGGAACTTTTTCAGTGCGCCTACAACTGCTTTGGTGAAGAAGGACATGAAGCCGAGATTGATTTCATGTTTCTCTTTGAACTTGTCCTTACGACGTTTACGAACATCCATGATTGCCGTCATATCCACTTCGTTAAACGTAGTCAACATCGCTGCAGTCTGCTGTGCTTCTACCAGGCGTTTCGCAATGGTAGCACGACGGCGGGACATACGTTGACGCTCCACTGGTTTGGTATACGTGGAACCACCTGCTGCCGGAGCACTAGGTGCTGCAGCGGGAGCTTTAGCAGGAGGCGCTGTTGGAGCGGCGGCCTGCGTGTTGTGAGTTTTCACATCATCCTGATAAACACGGCCAATCGGATCCTTGCTCTGTACCTGATCGAGCTCAATACCACGCTCACGTGCAAGTTTACGAGCAGATGGTGAAGCTGTCTTCGAGCTGCTATCCGAAGATTCCGGTGCTGCAGCAACGGGTGCTGGTGGCGGAGCTGGAGCTTCCGGTGCAGGAGCTGATTGTTTCTGCTCTGTTGCTGCTGGTTGGGAAGCGGATGCGCCGCTTCCTCCTCCAGTTCCAGCTGAAAGTGTTCCAATCGTTTCACCAATTTCTACAGTCTCGCCTTCCTGGCGAACAATTTTCTCAAGAACACCGCTCTCTTCAGCACTGATCTCAATATTTACTTTATCCGTTTCCAGTTCCAGAAGAACATCACCCTGATTAACGGTTTCGCCTTCTTTGACCAGCCATCTGGATACGGTTCCTTCCGTTATCGACTCACCCATTGCAGGTACTTTAATTTCACTCACAGCTGTTACCTCCCCAGTGGAATATTATTCTTCGTCGTTTGCTTCAATGCGGATGTAATGATCTGTTGCTGTTCCATGCCATGCACAAGTTGATAACCGCTGGAAGGACTCGCATGTTCCGGGCGACCTTCGTATTTAACGGTTGTTCCTTCTGGCGCGATTTCACGAAGACGAGGCTCCATGTATGTCCAGGCACCCATGTTTTTGTTTTCTTCCTGTACCCACACCAGCTCTTTCAGCTTGCTGAAACGTGCAAGTACACGCTTGATTTCTTCCGCCGGGAACGGATACAGCTGTTCGACACGAATAATGTGAAGCCAAGACCAATCTGCTTTATCTTTCTCAAAAGCATCTTCCAGATCGATGGCGATTTTACCACTGCACAAAACAATGCGCTCTACGCGATCCGGTTTCGTGCCCAATCCTGCTTGCTCAAGCACAGGCTCAAACTTGCCTTCGCTGAACTCTGCTGCAGGTGAAGCGACACGAGGATTACGAATGAGACTTTTCGGCGACATCATAACGAGCGGACGAGCATCTTCCGTTTCAGTCAACGAAGCCTGACGACGCAACAGATGGAAATATTGCGATGCACTTGTCAAATTCGCAACGGTCATATTGTCTTCTGCACAAAGCTGCAGGAAACGTTCCAGACGAGCACTTGTATGCTCAGGTCCCTGACCTTCGTTCGCATGCGGGAGCAGCATGACCAGACTGGATTTTTGTGACCATTTGGCACGACCGGCAGATACGAATTGGTCAAAAATAACCTGCGCACAGTTGGCAAAGTCTCCGAATTGTGCTTCCCAGATTACAAGCGTATCTGGTGAATAGACGTTATATCCGTATTCGAATCCAACAACGGACTCCTCAGACAAAGGACTGTTGTAGATGGCAAAAGATGCTCTTGCCTGTGGCAGATGATGCAGTGGGCAGAATTTCGCACCATTCTCGGAGTCATGCAACACCAAGTTCCGATGGGCAAACGTTGCACGCTCTGCATCCTGTCCACTGATCCGGATTGGTTTGCCATCCGCAAGAATGGTAGCAAATGCAAGCGTCTCTGCAAGACTCCAGTCTACTTTCTCGCCTTCGTTCAGAGATGTGCTTCTGCGCTGCAAAATACGCTGCAACTTCGGATATACATTAAAATTCTCTGGCCATTTCAGCAAATCGGCGTTAATTGTCCGCAGATTTTCCAATGGTACCGCAGTTGGAATAATTGAAACGGCTTCTGGCTCGCTAATTTGACGTTGATAATATTCATGTACTTCATTGTTCTTCATCTGCTCGTATGCTTCTTTTAAGCGGTTCGTCACAGCTTCACGAATGCTGTTGATTGAGGCATCGTCGATAACCGATTCCTCTTTCAGATGATCCTGATACAAGTGACTAACCGTTGGATGAACTTTTACTTTGTCATACACAGTTGGCTGTGTTGTTTCTGGATCATCCGTTTCGTTATGACCATAACGACGGTAACCGATCAGGTCAATCAGGAAGTCCTTTTTGAACAGGTTACGGTATTCTGCTGCCATACGAATAGCTGCGATACACGCATCCGGATTGTCTGCATTGACATGCACAATCGGAATCTCATATCCTTTGGCAAGGTCACTCGCATAATACGTTGAGCGTGAATCGCTGCTGTCTGTTGTGAATCCAAGACGGTTGTTCACGATAATATGAATTGTTCCGCCATTTTGGTAACCAGGCAATGCTTTGAAATTGAGCGTTTCTGCTACAATACCTTCCCCAGGGAAAGCCGCATCACCATGCATCAGAATAGTTGCCGCTTTGGTTACATCCTGCTTCGGATATCCCGGATCACGGCGATCATCCTGTGCTGCACGTGCAAAGCCCTGTACAACCGGATTTACATATTCCAGGTGACTCGGGTTATTGGCTAGCGTAAGACGCGCTTGTACTGTTTCACCGTCTTTTACATAACGGTTTGCGCCCAGATGATATTTGACATCCCCCGTCCAACCGTAATTGATTCCTGTTGACCCTTCGGAAGGAACCAAATCCTTGTTCGGAGAATGATGGAATTCAGAGAAAATTTTGCTATACGGCTTGCCCAGTACATGAGCAAGTACGTTCAATCGACCACGGTGAGCCATCCCCATCAGAATATGGCTGGAACCAGCGTGTGCCATAATTCGGACTGCTTCATCCAGCATAGGGACTAACACGTCGTTACCTTCAATGGAAAAACGTTTTTGCCCAACAAATGTTTTGTGAAGGAAATCTTCAAATTGCTCCACTTCAACCAAACGTTCCAGCAAAGCTTTACGCTCCTCTGGATTAAGCGGTGCCGGCGAAGTACGAGATTCTGCACGGCGGTTCAGCCATTCCCGCTCATGAACCTCATGCACATGGCTGAATTCATAAGCGATAGGACCAGTATATATTTGCCGCAGGCGCTGGATGGCATCCAATCCTGTTACCGTCTGTCCATCTGCACCTTCCCAGATCAGGGAAGCTGGCAGAGCTTTCAAATCTTCTTCATTCAATTCAAAATGCTTCGGTTCAAGCAAAGAAGTATCTGAATCTTCACTGATTCCAAGGGGATCAATATCGGCCGCAAGGTGACCATAGGTACGAATATTCATTACCAGTTTCCCTGCTGTAACCGCTTTCTGTAATAGTTGAATATCCACGCTTCCGGAAGCCTTTTGGGCGTTGCCAGAATACGAGACTGTATGTGCATCCCTGCCAGACATCGGCGGTGCACCCCATTGTTCAAATAATTCCCGATAAGCCGGTGTAACTGCACCCGGGTCTTGGGAGTATAATTCATATTGTTCCTGTACGTATCCCATATTCGGGCCATAGTAACTTTCCCAGGGTTTCTTGTTGCCTTCCTCGATCGTCATCGACGTTCCCTCCGTCTTGATTTAGTCATAAGTTTTTGACGGAAATCATTGACTAAGCCGTAATTTGCGTTCGTTCAACATTTTAAGCTAAATTTTTCATGAAGTCCAATAATCGTGCTGTTGGTGGTAGTAACGTTGTTCCGACGCTCCCGTCAAGGTTTGTCTGCGTTTTCAAAATCATAGTAAACTGATGATTGTATATACCGTCGCACAGATGTCGAATACTGTCCTGATCCGTTCGAGGGTTACACCTTCCTCAACTTTTTCAAGTGAAGTCCGTGTTCTAATATCTATTCTATAAACTTTTACGCTCAGGAGCATTTCCTATTTTTAGTTCAATTGATGCATAAATTAGATGAATCGAATAATTGGAACATTTCCGACCCACAAATGTGCTCTGATTGTATGGCGTTTTGTTGTTAATCGCTTATCCTACAATGGTTTCTACACATTTTCAGGTTTCACCCGTTTTGCAGCCTCCTTATTTAGAATTGTGGTCCATAATGTCCAAAAACAAACCGTCAAGATAAATATTAACCATTTGGCTTGGTATTCAACAAAAAAATGGGTGTTGCTTGAAATTCAATGTATAAACCAAAAGCCGCCTGTAATGCGTAAAAGCATCCGGGCGGCTCTTTTGGACTTAGTTTATTTAAACTGACAGACATTTTATTTTTTTAATGTGGCACCTGAGACTGAAAATCGCTCCGGCTGGACTGATCTGCATGGTAAAAGACCACATCGCCATCATTTAAGAGCCAAGTTCTGCCTTGACTGTCTACTGGACTGTTGTTGAAACCTTCCATCTTCCACTGATTCATCAGCGGAGCATAAATGTATTGCAGGTGTGGAGCCTCTGTATTCCCATCTCGAAGTGTCTCGATATTAAAGTTGACCACGATATATCCGTCCTTCAGAAATACAGAAGCCTTTTCATCCAGTTGATTTTGTCTGGCAAGCGATTCGAGATTGGTTCCCTTTGGCACGGCGTATACATCTGCAGGCAAGCTGTATTCTCCGTACCAACGCTGGATCGCCGCATTCGCTCGGTCCACACTAACACCCGAAGGAATGTCTGTCTTGGGTCCAATCAGTGTACGAATGGAAGCGGGTAGGATCATCCAGTCATAGCGGCCTACCCATGTTTTCTGGTGAGAGGTTTGATCTACAAGCGTAACCATATAATCGGCGAGCGATCTCTGGTTACGTTCATCGGCTGTCAGTTCATACGTATACTGATAACGCGCCGTATCCCCCAATTCCGTACCGGGTACATTACGCAATCTCGAGTTCAGGACAACAAACCGTTTCTCCAAATCCTGCGCCGATCCTATTCTGATAAGTCGCTCTTGACCGCGGTGGTAGTAAAGATCGACTTCTTGTCTGGAAGAGCCGTCTTTGCTCACAAAGTAGAATGTTGGAGTAATTCGAACACCATCCTGTTTGCCAAACATATTTCCTTTTGTTTTCAGGTCGAACTTGATATGGTAACCCGTTTTCACCGCAATATTACTAAAACCCTGCACAGGGTGACTGCCTGGGCGAACAGGTAACACGAATGGTGCCAGATTCCCTCGCGGATCACCATCAATACTGTTAAGTCCTGTCCAGTAGCTCACTCCTGTCGGCTCCGAACTCCCGAGTTGCTTGCGGAACACGTTCTCCCAATTATAATCGGCGATATCCGTAACATGAAAATCATACAATCGCCCAACAACCTCCACCGGGACCGTATCTGCCGCGACATGATGGGTCAGATTTGTGTTGGCATCCTGCTGATCGGTGAATGTCGAAGGAGCATTTTCCGCAATATTGCGAAATTCAATTCGGTAATGCCCTTCATCCACCCATACTGGAAGATAGAAAATGGTGTCCAGTTGGTTGACCGGAATGTCTACCCAGGTCTTGGCTGGAATGAACTGACTTCTATCGGCGTTATAGACGTCAAATGGGAAACGAATCTGCTTGATGCGAAAATACTTAGCATAGTCCCTATTGCCATAACCCGGGTAACTGGTTGCGTCCAGATGCTGCCCTGAGGTCGGGATGCGCACGATAAACGGTCGTTCCAGAATAAGCGCCGAACTGGTCGGATCAGGCACTGTTTTCTGGTTATGGGGCTTATCATCAGACACCCAGGCGTAGTTAACGACAGGCGTGTGCACCGTGACAGAATTGATTCCTTGAATAGAAAACTTCTGATCCTGACCGCCTTTAATGTTGCCAGGAATCAAGCCATATGCGATCTCGCCCGTTGTCGGTTGGTCCGCCTTGTTGACCAGTGTATTCTGAATAGTTAAACGATTCTGGTACAGCACGTTGTCGCCGATCATACCAGGCTGTGGAATTGTCCCAGGTCGCGGAGCAGTCTTATCCATCGAAGCAGAATCCATCACAGTGGTACCGTTAAACACTACCTTGTCATTATTTACAGTGTTCTCTTTAACCTCGGCTTCTGCTTTGGTTTGGAATAATGACGTCTCATCAGGTGTAGGCGGCTCGCTGTCACCGCCTGACTTTGTTTCAGTGCCAAGGTCGATTTCCTTGCAAGGTGCAGGTTTCACATGTGCGGTAACCGCATCATCATTAGCCGATTGTAAGGTCGGGGGTGTATATCCGTTTGGAGTCAACGTTACTGTACCACCGTAGCCACCAAGTGCATAATTGGATATCGTAGCTTGATTTAGCTGATAGACTTCCAAATTATCAATCTGCCAATAACTATATTGTCGTGTAACCTGCATTGGTTTTTCCACAGGAACGTCTAGTTCCTTAGGTTGTGGAGGTGTTCCTGGATCATTAGGCCCTGTCGAGGCTCTGCCCGGAATCGTCCATGTTTTGTGATACTTCTTTTTTACGTTGACCGTATAAGTCACTGTTCCCGTCATGTTCACCCAACGGTGCTGGAACAAGTATCCTCTAGCCATGACATTTGCATAGAGATCTTCAGAAGTCGGGATGCCACGGGTGACATCAAACTTCACAGACCCCCGATCATCAGCTTTCAGCACGCCCGAAACGGAGGGGTCCATGACAGCCGATTCGATCAACGCTCCTTTATTAGGAGGACTGATGGTCACGGGGCAACCCACAACACCGCCGTTACCTGGATCAGTTCCCCCGTCTCCTCCGTTGCCTGTGCAGTCCTTTACCTCTAACACCTGTGTTCCTCGCTCATCCAACTGCTGGGCAGTGTCCACAAATCGGGCAGTGATGGTGGTGCTTCCGACGATACCTTTGATCGTCATTTTCCCATCTGCACCTATGGTCGCTACTGCTGGATTGGAGCTTTGCCAGGTCAATTTGGGATGAGCGGTAAGCTCATGAACAGAAAGATCTGACTTGGTCAGGATAGCTTTAGCTTGCAGCGGTGTGGCTGTGTCTGCTTTACAAGCGTTTGGCAGGTTCACAATGAGTCCTGGTTCGGACGTTACCGTAATGTCAGCCGTATCCGAGATGAGGTATGTACCGTTGTTCCAGATTGCACGCACAAAAGCAGTACCCGGCTTTTCAGCCTTCACCATTCCGGTTTTGGGTTCAATACTCACAATACTAGGATCGGATGACCACCAGGTGGTTTCAGCTTCGCGCCGACTTACGTCGATGCCTTCACTAAATTGAGTTGCACCATAGTTTTTCGTTTTAACTTTGGCTACCATCTGTTTAGTTTCTCCGACCGTTAGAGTGGAGTCTGGAGTTACGTCGATTTGCTTTTCTTCTTCGAGATCCCCTTCCCAGATGATATCCATTGGAGTGTAATAAACGACATTGTATTTTGGACAACCTTCCGTTGTCTCACCACCATTTAAAAAAGGTTTTTTTTCAGTCGGGGTATGGTAGCCTCCAGTAATTGTCCTTATTGCTACAATAGTAGAGGGAAATGGAGGACTTGGGTCCCCTACGCCAGTATAAGAATTTTGATCTGCTCTACCTTGATAGTCAACATCATGTATTCGAACATTTTTAATATTTGTTGCATCTACTTTGTTTCCATTATAGTCTGGCCAACTTTCTGGGGGCCATTTACTGAAATCAACATTATCAGGTATTTCTTTAGCTTCAGGATATGGACTCGAACAACTTCCTACATTTCTCGCATAGGTTGGGCCTCCCGCATGTTCAGCTTTAAATCGCCCGTCATCGACTTGGTACCAGTACACTCCTGGTGTTCCTATAGTAGGTGTTGCTAAGACCGTGACTTTATGAGGATTTTTCATTGATTTTGGCCCATACTGATCTGTTGCTGCATTAATGAAATTAATGGGTAGAAGGGAATTAGCTAATAATTCACTAACAAACACAGTTATCAAAATGAGACTAAGGAAACGTTTATTGATTTTTTTCACCACCCGAATCAAGCTACCTTTGAATTTTAAACGCTCCTTCTGTATCAGACTTCAAGAAATAGGACCAAGACTTATTTCTTAAAGTTGATGTAATCCAAAATCTTGTTTCAACACCCTTTTTAATCAGTTCACTAGAATTCATGGGTAACGTTGTAAAGCCATTCTGTTTTGCCAATTCCAAATCTAAGCGATTAAATTGTATAAGAGAATCAGAAAATCCCTTGTTAAATGTTAATAAATTTGATTCTTCTAAATTTGAAGTGAAAGAAACATCAGAAAATGTTTTATACGAACCAGGAACATAATTTTTCTCCAATAGTAATGAGGCATAAATACCTTTTGGTGTGCTCTTAGTGGTATCCACGACTATTAGTCGATGTATCTTCATTACACCAGATTTGTTAGTTAAGGTAATGTAACTTTTGGATAAGTCTGAAATATTAGCAGAACCCGAACTATACTTATAATTACTAATCGTCGTTAAATTCGTTCCTGTTGTACCTACCTCACGCATTTCATTCAGATCACTGTACTTCCCTGCATCCGTACCCTCGACATCCATATAACGCAGCAAAATGGCAGACACTTCGGCTCGCGTTGTTGGATCAGCAGGCTTCAAGGAACCATCCTCAAATCCACCCACAATGCCAGTCCCGCGAACAAGTGCAAGATAAGGAATTTGCTCTGCACGAATCGTTCCACGATTCACTTCAGGGGTAGGTAGCAGTGTATTTTTGGTATCGTCAAAAGCATCCTGGAAACTGGTTCCCGACTTGATCAGTCCGTTTGCAATCCATTTCATCATCTCGTAGCGTGTGAGCTCGGCATTGGGGTTGAATCCTTTCGGATAATCATTAGCGTTAATAAAGCCTTGGCCCACCAACTGTGTCACAGCGGATTCAGACCAGTGCCCCTTGAGATCAGCAAAAGGATTCTCGCTTTGTACCTTTTCCGAGCTGGTTGCACGGCTGAGAAGTGTGGCATACTCACCACGTGTGATTTTGGCATTGGGGCGGAACGTACCATCCTGATAGCCGGAGATCAGATTTTTATCATAGGCTTTGACAATTGTGGCTTGCGCCCAGTGCCCTTTGATATCTTTGAACTTCGTAAGCGCAGAGGCAGTTGTGCCCGCTCCATTCGTGCTTGTAGCAGCATCCACAGTAGACACCAGACCCACGGTTCCAGTAGTCAGCAGCGTTCCTGCCAGCAAAGCCGTCGTCAACAATCCGACTATTAACACATTCCTTTTTGATTTACTACCGTTTAATCTCATCTGCTTCTTCAAATCTACTCACTCTCCTATGTACCTTAGTATGGGGCAAACTTCTGCTTCTTCAGCAATCGTACTACTCTTCAAGCCAAAACCTAAATTTGTAATAATCATCAATATTCTACCATGCAAATCTAGGCTATTGGTATTATTTTTCAGCAATCCCCATCACTACAAGGCCTGCAACCTCCCCTTCCAAAGACCCAATTCACCCCTAAAAACACAAAAAAAGGCCACGAATCCGCAGATTCATAGCCTTATGCTTTAAGGTGTCAGTCCTATTCATTTGAAAAAATTGTAATCTATCTATCACAGAATAAACGATTCTGTTCCATTTGACCAGTCCTAAAATTCAAATCAAGTAGTTTTGTTAATCATATACTTTGCAAATGGCGTCAACGACAACGCTCCGACCTCTTCCAGAGTAAACCATTGTGCGCCCAGCGAATCTTCGCCATCCGGTTCCCTTTTGATCTCATAAGGCCGACTTTCGCTTGTCAAATATACATCGTATAGAATTCCAATATGGTGCAGCTCTTCCGGCTCGCCTTCGTGAACCCACTCCAATACGTTCGATTCCGCAGAACGAATCACCAATTGTAGATTGGAAAGACCCGTCTCTTCCTCGATCTCACGGTGTAGGGCGGTCTCCGGTTGCTCACCAAACTCCAACCTTCCTCCAGGCAAATCCCATTTCCCCATGTAGGCCCCTCTCGCCTTATGTATTAACAGGACTTTTTGCTCCCAAGTGACTAAACCGTATACCCCCATGTGTGTGTACCGATCCACTTAAAGGTTCTTCCTCTCGTCTGAAAGATGCCTAACTTGCTCTTCCAATCTACGAATACGCTTATTCAACTGATAGAACGATGGAGTAAATATCACTCCAATAATAATAACAATGACCCAAACACTCAAATCATCAGCCCCTATCTTAAGAATCTCCCGACTCTAGCGATAACCGAACAATCAGTTCTTCACCCTCAATCAACAATGCGGTTAACCCTTTGTTCGAGCCAGATTGGTGATTCTCCCCGTTGGTCCAATACGCGGCTTCTCCTGATCGTATCGCTACCCGTTCGCCTGTCTCACCTTCCACCCAACCTTCGCCTTCAAGCACCAGAAACACCTGCTCACCCACTGCTGGATGCAAACCTACACTTCCTCCTGCAGACAGTTTCAGTTGTGCTACGTGGCAGGCTGTTGCGCTTCGGAGTATCGGCGTAATCTCTGCTCCCTCACTGCCATAAGCGGTGATGGTACGTCGGTCCTCTGGTTTGAGACGATATATCTTCACTTCTTATTCTCCTCTGCCACGGTATCGAGATCCAGAGACAAACGAATCATATCGACGCAGCGAATACCATCTTCTATAATCTCTTCTTCATAATGCTTCACAAAGAAATCCCGATCGACCCCTACAATGCGAAAACCACAGCGTTGATATAGCTTCAACTGATGAAAACTTGAGTTGCCTGTCCCAATTTCTACCGTTCGACCACCGAGCCTGCGTGCTGCCTCTATCGCTTCCTTGATCATGTGTTTGCCAACGCCCTGTCCCTGTAACTCTTCCTGTACGGCAATATTAACAATCTCTACCGTCTCTGGACGCGTCTTAAGCAAAACAAACTCTCCTACCATTTCTCCTTCATATTCAGCGATAAAACAAACACCGCGACTCAGATATTCGTCAACTATGGCTTTGGACGGATCAGCCATCAATAAAAGTTGATAAGGTTTTTCTTCTTCCCAGTCCAAAATCCGGAACGACAATTTCACACCAATCTCCACCTTTTCCTCGTACATATTCATTTACGTCCCGTTTGCAGAAGCCTATGTATGGCTAGTCACCAAATATATAACAACCTTCCGTATATAAATGTTTTAGTCTGAATTCATATTTTTCTCTTTTTATAACTTCGGGTTACTCCGGAACGATTTTTATACTTTATTTTAACCATCTAGTTCACCAAATCTATTAGCTATTTACCGCTCCAGCCTGATTTTGATAATGACGAATCACCATGCCAGATGTTTTTTGCATGCCCTGTTTCTCATAGAACTCCTGGAGTTCGTTATCGCACAGAAGATCAATCATATAGAGATCACCCAGACGATTAAACATACGCTTGATGAGATCTGTTCCGATCCCGTTACCTTGATACTCCGGAAGCACTTCCAGTAAGGGAATATATGCGCTAAGAACTCCATCTGAAATCGCTTGAATAAAGCCCACCACATTTCCGGTTTCTTCATCAATAGCCAGTTCGACAGCATAGGATTGTTCCAGCAACTTCAGAAATGTAGGCGTAGATGGAGGGTTTGGCCAACCTTCGAAAAAAGCCCCGCTAAGTTGGGCGATTCCTATTCCCTCCAGCGATTCACGAAATGTAATATCCATAATAGCAAGTCCTCTCCTTTTAAAAAGTAAACTTCATTATATCATAATATCTGGATATAAATATATAGAATTGGCTGATAAAATAAGAGACATGCTTCAAATAGAAGCCTTAATTATTAGCTTTATTCATGTAGACTGTTATAACAACAACGTTCTATTCCTCACGTTATACACCCGTACTTAAATGTTCGTGGATTAATTTCCATTCTCCGTTGATGCCTGCAACAAAAACATTGGTAGCCCGACCTTTTCCAGCAGCCGGCTCCCCTTGATACATTCCTTTCCAGTGATACGTATAAATACAGATCGCCTGTTCTTGCCCAGTCGTAATCCACGTGACATCTTCTGCACGATATACCTCATCCTTGACTGTCTCCCAAGCGTTTTCAAAATAAGCCCGAATTTCGTTAAGGGTAGTACAAGACGTTCCCGTAAACCAATATACGGCAGCCGGTGATAACCATTTGCTTACCTCATCAAACTCATGTGTATTGGTTGCTGCAATGTATCCTTCCAGTGCATGCTGGTATCCCATAAATGCTTCCTCCTCCTGAGCGTTTTGAATTATTTAACTTCACTCTATTCAAGAACCGAATCGCTATACACCATAAACGTCTCTTTCAGTGTACGTCCGGTTGATTTCTCCCAGATCACACTCCGCTCAAACGTACCTGCTTGAAAAAATCGCGGGAAACGTTCTGCAAACCAATCCTGCATGGGCAGCTCAAGCGCCTGTCCTAGAGACACCCACAACAGTTCGCCTTCCGGCGGCTCGTTCAATAGCTCTCCCTCATAAGAAGTAGCCACGTAGTTGAAGACCATATAACGCAATCCTTGCTCCGGATCACAAAATTCATCAAGACCTTTGTATGTAATCTCTTTCACAACAAGTCCTGTTTCCTCTTTAACTTCTCGCACGGCACCATCCACAATACTTTCTGGAAAATCAACTTTCCCTCCAGGAGCAATGTATCCCGGAAATCCTTTTTGGTTCGGACGATTCATTAATAGCACCTGATCATTCCGTTTGTCCCATACCATACACATCGTTAAAATCTCAGTTCTAGTGTCCATGTTTATCCTCCCAGTTGCCTTATACAAACCTAATCCCTAGCAATTCACACATAGAATTAAGCTTATATACTTCGTTGTACTCTAACACTTCTGGTACATAGATAGATTCTCCTGCTTCAATCTCTATTCAGGATCCCTCTTCACTTTCCTGATTATCTGCAAAGTCAATTTTGATATAAACGCATACGAAAGACGGACACCGGAAATTTCGGAGGCCCGCCTCTTTATGATGTATGCAATGTTTTGTTTTTGAACCGAATATCGAATAGGCGATACTCAGCTCATGCCTGTAATTAATACCCGGCGCTCTTTCCACTCGGCACGGCGATAAGCCTGCAGCAGACCAAATTTGCGGATACTTGCTTTCGGTACCGATTTGTAAGGCATAACGACTGTAAAGTCCTCATCAAACGGCACAAAAGACAATCCGACTTTCTCATTGGAAAGCCACTCGGCCTGAATGGGCTGCCTTGAACAGGCATCGAAGGTAGAGCCCAGTCCATCAGCAAAAAAATCATAACGTGCAGCAGGTGTTCCGGGTTCCTCCATACAGAGAAAAAGGCTGAGCTGATCACAAAATAGCATAATTTCTAAATCATGTTTCAGCCTAAGCTTCAACGCTTCACCACCACCAAGCTGCTGTTCCCAACGTAACTGATGCTCCCGTTCATCGTTCAGATATTCCCTAATATCTTCATCATCATTGGCGTTAGCACCCAGGTTGTTTTGAAACAAATCTGTATACATCATGCTGCACAACAACCCGGCGTACAGGTTTTTCTCCCGAACCTCTTCAATACCTTTACGGTAAAATACAAATCGTGGACGTAGCGGAAAATCACGAAACGAATACGGTATCTGACTATAATCATTCCAGAATGGAGCAGAATCCAGTTCAATCCATCCCCGATCATGCTCTTTTGCGGCAAAAATCAGATCTTCTCGATGCGCTTCATCAGTTAATAATTCCGTTTTCCAATGGGAAGCCATTTCTCCGGCTACTAATCCATGCTCATGCTGTGCGGTCAAAACAAAATCATGCTCTCTCTCATATACGATCATTTGCTGTCACCCTCCCGCATGGTATACGTTGACTTTAACATAATTTGGTTTACAATTTCCTATAAGTTGCTTTTCATTCAACTTTCAGGGAATATACTAAGGGACCATCAATGTAAAGGTGTTGTCAGTTCCCTGAAATTTGGTACACTAATGATTGTACCAACATAACATTACATACAGAAAGCGGGATCTCATGAATTTATACTCTCCTTACACCGAGTTTAACCGCAAGGAATGGGCTGACTTGAAGAAATATCAGACCACTCTTCCACTAACGACAGCGGAATTGGAACAGCTAAAGGGATTAAATGAAGAGGTATCCATTCAAGAAGTTGAGGATATTTATCTACCTCTTACCCACTTTATTGACTTATATGCAGGAGCTTCACGAGAGCTGAATCGCTTAACGGCATCTTTTTTAAAAAAAGAAGCACATCACGCTCCCTACATTATCGGTATTGGGGGCAGTGTTGCCGTGGGCAAAAGTACAACTGCCCGCCTGCTTCAGGCTATGCTGGCCAGAGGCAAAGGAAATCCAAAGGTGGATCTGGTCACTACGGATGGTTTCCTGTATCCCAATGCCGTGTTGCAAGAAAAAGGCATCATGAACCGAAAGGGATTCCCGGAAAGTTATGATATCAAGTCACTGATTCAGTTCATGGGTGATGTCAAATCGGGCAAACCCGAAGTGATGGCACCCGTATACTCCCATCTTGCCTACGACGTCATTGCAGGTGAAGAGAATGCCATATGTCAGCCGGATATCCTCATTATTGAAGGAATTAACGTGCTCCAGGTCAAAAAGGAAACCCCACTGTTGGTCAGTGATTTTTTTGACTTCTCCATCTATATCGATGCAGAAGAGGAGCATATCCGCCACTGGTACATTGAGCGTTTCAAGCTGCTACGCAATACAGCTTTTCAGAATGAGAATTCCTTCTTCCACAGCCGTTTTGCCAATCTGGAAGAAGATGAGGCTGTTCTTACGGCAAGTCAGATCTGGAAAGATATCAATGCCAAAAATCTGCACGAAAACATCCTGCCAACCAAAGGACGAGCCAGACTGATTCTGAAAAAGGAAGCGGACCATTCGATTCAGCGCATCCAATTGCGTAAGCTGTAAGCATCATAATGAGCAGAAACATTCTGCTTAATACTCATTAAAAAGGAGACAAGACTACATGCAGATCTTGATTGTACTTGGAAGTATCATGATGTTTCTTGCTGTTGCCCTTGGAGCATTCGGTGCACATGCGCTCAAACGCAGATTGTCTGCTGACATGATCAAAATATACGAGACTGGCGTTCAGTATCACCTTGTTCACGGACTCGGAATCATCCTTCTCGGACTGTTCGCTGATCGACTGGAGCAGCCTTCTCTTGTGTTGCTGGCTGGATGGCTGCTATTCGCCGGCATCCTCTTGTTCTCGGGCAGTCTGTATGTCCTAAGCGTAACTGGCGTTCGAAAACTGGGGGCGATCACACCCCTTGGCGGAGTAGCATTTTTGGTCGGTTGGGTAATGTTATTAGTCGCCGCTTTGTAAAACCAACATCGTAAACTGAAAAGAGTGTTCTAGCCGATCTCAAAAAATCGCTGGAGCACTCTCTTTATGTTTAACTTCGCCATATACGGCGAATGCTGTGTGTGACTTTATCTCCCTGCTGTTTTTCCAGGACATATACATCAGGATTAGATAGATTTTTCCACTCCTCGAATCCAAAGGATTCATCATGGCTGCGAATGAGCAGAGATAACAGATTACCGTGTGTAATCACAGCCCCGCTATGCTCAGGCCGGCTCCACAACTCGTCCAGCACCTCAAGGCCCCTGGCTGTCGCGAAATGAGAAGATTCACCACCTTCTTCCGTCCAGTCTTCGTCCGTGTATGTACGTTCAAGCACATCCATCCAGTTATCCAGATGAAGGGTACTAAGCACCCTTTCTTGAAGACGTTCATCCGTATGTATATGTTGCAGGACGGTTTTGCCCAGTGGGGCAGCGGTTTGAAGTGCCCTTTTCCACGGACTCGACACAATGTATTGGATTGGGTGCTCCGCCAACATCTCAGCAAGTTCTTCTGCCTGACGAAGTCCTTCATCCGTAAGCTCGGCATCCGGTTCTTGCCCTGTAGCTTTGGCATGACGAATGAGATAAATAGACTGCATCGCCCTTCAACTCCTGTTGATTCAAATTACATTCAATGCTTCTCCAGATATTTGAGTGCAATTCGCATGTTCTCCCGGTCTTCCGAACGGCCAGATGAACTAAGAAAAGTAACCTTTTCCTCTGTCCACACGCCCTTTTGGTCTGCCAACCCAAGAAGCTGCTTCAAGCGGTTAACCGTTCCCGTACTGCCATCAATAATCTGAATATGATCTGGTAGAACCGTACGAAGAATCGATGTGTAAAACGGGTAATGCGTGCAGCCAAGTACAACTGTACCGTATAAGTTCAGATCAAGATCAGCCAGTTTAAGGCGGAAATACGCCGCAATCTTCTGTGGATCAAAGTCCAACTGCTCACACCACTCCACAAGTTCAGGTAATGGAATGGAATCGACACTGTGGTGATCATCCACTCGGGATACCAATTCATGATATTTCGTTTGACTCAAGGTTAGGGCTGTAGCAAATACAAGCACTCTTTTGCCGCTTCTTCGATTCATTTCCACTGCCGGTTTCACAGCAGGCTCCATCCCGATAACGGGGATATCATACTTGGCACGTAAATCCTTCACGGTCAGACTGGTCGCTGTATTGCAGGCAATCACAATCGCTTGCACATTTTCCTGAACAATAGCCTCCACACAATTGAAGATATGTCCTCTAACCTCATCGGCGGACTTGGTCCCATAAGGAACATGCAATGTATCGGCATAATACAGAAACGCTTCTTCAGGGAATTGATGCAATGCTTTATGCAAGACGGTTAAACCACCGATTCCCGAGTCAAAAAATGCAATTTTCTTCTTCAAGGGTTTCACCTCTATAACGTATTCTTTCAGGTTCCTGGAACCTCTCATTCCTGCTCATGATGACTGGGAGGTGAGTTATGTTATTCCGGATCATCACAGACGTTAACGTTTGACGACCTGCGGTGATCGTTGCGGTTACGGATCGTTCTTTCGATCGCTGTTGTCTCCAAATTTTCTTGATATATTTTATAAATGTCCAAATTTGGAGACAAAGGCGAACGCTACCGCTTCTTCAGAATCGATTCCGTTCCCTCCACTACCTTCGCTGTAAGTCATGCACTAATGAAGAGCCATTATTCTAACTTCATTTTATACTGTCTGAGCCAGTCTTTGCCACTTTGCCAGCGTTCCACGGGGTTACGCTCTCCGAGCAGTTCAGTACTAGCCTGAGCCATAAGCCATTCCTTAAGGCCATCATTCGAACTGGACTCCAGCTGCTGAATCAGGACGTTCAGTCCCTCTTCACCCGTATCGAGAATCTGAGCATACGCCTCTGTATTAGCAGCAATATAATCACCTGGATTACTGCTGGTCAGAATCTCAGTTTCGTTCACGATTTGCTGAAGATTGCTATCAATTTTCCAGCTCACGTCATGACTTCCCACCTGATTCGAGCATGCTACCAACATCCATGCTGCACACAGCATCACCGTGCCGCTTGCAATACGTTTGCGAATCATGGAATCACTCCTGTCCCTGCTCAAACTTATGAACGGCACTCTCAATAAACTCGACAAAGCTATGATCATAATTATACTCATCCCGATAGATACGGATATGCGCTACAATGACTTATTGCAGGTTCTTTTGTACAAAAGTCCTAATCATTGCTGCAACAACAACTTTTGATCCAGAGTTTCAACCCAGCGGATTGATGCCCTTCATTTAACACAAATGATTGCATCTTTTATGACGAGGTCGTGATGCTGAAATCCACACCAAACTGGATTAGTCCCAGCTTCCGGGCAACAGTTTGCGAAGCTATATTATCCCATGATGTACTATAGATTGGAATGCGCCCGCTCTCTTTAATATGATACTGCCAGCACTTTACCGCCTCCGCTGCATAACCCTGTCCTCTGAAATTAGGCGCCGTATACAGACTAGCCTCAGCACCCTGTTGGGATACACGGGCCGAACAACATACAGCGACAGCCGAATCCTCCATAACATAAGCAATAACGGGCATTTTTTCATGCAGACGCTCTATTAAATCAGAAAAATGCTTTTCCAGCAGAAAAGTACGATGACTCTCTATAAGCTGAACATTTGGATGCCATTCGCCGCACTTCTCGGGAAATGTATAAGCCGGGCCCATCCATGCACTCTTCACTGGCTTAAACGTCTCCACTCTCCGAATCAGCTTCGCAATATCGAGCGGAAGCTCAGCATCACAGCCTAGCTCTTCAATCAGAGTGAACGGCAACTGCTCATGATAGTAGGAATATTGCCCGACAGAAGTTATTCCAATAAATAAGGCTGGAGCCTGCCCACCATCCGGTTCGTTAATACTTAACAGACGCTTCTGATTGTCCATCGTATACAATGTATCTGCCTGAATTTTCATCATATCCATGGGTGAACGGTTTGAAATGGGATTCATAATTACGGAATGAACCTCTGCAATAATGGTTCGCCTACACTTCTTTTTCCAGCGTCATGCTGCTTCAGAAAATCAGTTATTAATCCTGATATCGTATATTTGCACATTGGCTATACCCCCTCATTAATTTCCATTATACGGTATATCACGTGCAGATACGAATCAAATGTGCACAATTGCGTATGAGTAATATATTAGAGAATTTTAAGATCTAGACAGTGATTCAATATCGTTTACTGATCCTGCAGCACGGCTTTTTTCCATGCTTCACCCAATTCAGCAACCGATGCATAACGACTTGCCCGCTCAGGGTCTACTGCTCGAATAACCACCTGGTACAACGCTTCTCCCGCATCCCATCTGGCATATGAACGATCCAACTCTCCACCCAGCAGGGAAAAAGCCATCGCTCCTAAGTTGAACACATTCGTAATTCCATCCATTGGTGCACCCAATTCAAATTCCTCAGGAGACATAAACCGGGATGATCCCCACATCCGTCCCATCGTATTCGTGAAAGAGCCCTTTCGATACAAATCAATATCACATATTTTCATCGTTTGTTTGTCAAAATCATAGATCAGACTGCCATCGTAAAAATCAACAGCCACATACCCTCTCCGTTGCACTTCGATGTGAAAATCCAAAATACGCTCCATCGCCTGAATACGCGTCTTTACCGGAAGCTGTCTGAATCGATAATAGGGGGAACGAGGGTCCTCATATTTAGCTGGTGGTGGAAAATCCCAATGGGAATGCAGACATTCTCCTTCCACCCAATCGAATACACAGGCGTAGCCATGTTCTATTGCAAAATGGTCTTTTAAATGAATCAATGTGTCATGTGCCAAATCTTCGTATATGGAAACGGATGATTTCAAATAATGAATCGCTTCGGCAGGTGCACTTATACTGTTCGCATGTATCGTGCATGCTCCAGCATATTTCACGAATATCCGCTTTCCGTCTAGACCCAGAATACCAAAGGACAAATTGCCGGAATCCTGCTGATCAAACACACGGAATACAGTACCCAGGCGCGCGATCCACTCGAATGAATGAGGTTCTTTTAACTCAAAAGAAATGCCGTCAAGTTCAAGCTGAACCGTGTCCGTCATAAGTCACCACCTTCTTCAACATGCTCATCGCTCACATTCAAACGCTCAGCATAAAAGTACGTCATATGCGCTTCATCGTAACCTTTTCCCTGAACGACCAGTGCATTGCGCTCAATGCCATAGGTTTCGAATCCATGCTGCTCATACAATCGCCTTGCTGACCCGTTTGTGGTAACCACACTGAGATTGATTTGCTCTATGCCTTCCAATTCCCTGCCCCGATCCAACACTTCGCGGAGCAATCGGGAAGCAAGTCCACATCCACGATAAGACGGTGAGACATAAACTCCCCAGATGTATCCTTTGTGCCTCAGCTTTAGTCCCTGTTCTCTTTTGAACCCCATTGTCCCTGTGAGGATGCCTTCTTCTGTATATGCACCCAGAATGTAATTATCGGGTTCGGTATGTATACGTTCCTGCACTTCACTCATGGGAAGCTGAATGGACATTTCAAATGAAGCCCCGAAGGCTTCCGGATGATTTTTCAGTGCTTCCAGCCGCAAAGGCCAATATTTCTCTGCCTCATCTCTGCGTATATTGCGAAGGATGAACACGTTCTCCTTCTGACCTTCATTCATGCTTCAACCACTCCCTGCATGTCATAAGGATAATCGATTTGTAGCTTTACATTCGCTGCGGCTTCCTGGCCTGCAAGCAAACCTACAACATAGACCCCAAGATCAATGGACGTCGCTACCCCTCCGGCCGTAATCACATTTCCGTCTTTCACAATCCGGGTTTGAATCACCTCAGCAACATATGGCTCAAGCAGTTCATAGACATTGGGATGCGTTGTTGCTTTTTTACCCGTTAAAAACCCCGCCGCCCCCATCAGCAGAGAGCCTGTGCACACGGATACCTTCAGTGGAACATTCTCAGCTTGTCTCAGCCAGCCCACAAAAGCCTCATCGAATCGAAGCTTACGGGTTCCCATGCCACCAGGAACAAAAATGAGATCATATTCCGCCAAATTGGGCTTCACCCGGTCCACCTTCAACGTTAAACCCGATTCGTCCGTAACCTGATCTGTCATCGCACATGTTTCCCACGTCGTGCCTTTGGTTTGTTCAAAGAAATTCAACCGATTGATCACATCATAGAATCCTGCAAAATCAAGGAAAGTCAAACCATCAAACAAAACAAAAGCGATTTTCATATGAAAGCCCTCCAGTGTTTTTTATTTCGTGATTGAGTTTCGTAGCTGATTCTATTTCAATCCACGCGCAATAATCCACTCCAGCCATTTCCAGGGAAGCAGCAGCTTGCCGATGATAAGCAAACGCGAGCCTTTGCCCAGCGCATAACGAAGTCTTGGTGCACGCATCCGTGCAATGCGAGCAATCAGATCGGCCACTTCCTGCGGATCAGGTGCAGTCTCTCCAGCATTCTGGGAATAACGAAGAACCGCGTCCAGCTTATCTTTATAGGGAGAATGGTCGCTCCTGTGAATTTCGCCCAAGCCTTTACTCCATATGGGTGTGCGATAAGCACCCGGCTCTACCAGCACAACCCGGATGCCGAACGAAGACATCTCATGACGCAAACTTTCCGTGAAACCTTCAACGGCGAATTTGGATGCAGCATACGGCGCATAACCCGGAAAACCAGACAATCCGCTGACGCTGGACAAGTTGATGATCAATCCCTGCTTTTGCTCACGCATGACAGGCAGGACCGCACGTGTAACGGCAATCAAGCCAAACAGATTCGTTTCCATTTGCCGACGCCAATTATCCATGGATACTTCTTCAATAAATCCGCCAAGCGCAAATCCTGCATTGTTCACCAGCATATCGATCCGCCCATTGTTTTGAAGTACCGTCTGAACAGCCTCCTGTACCGAATCACCATCCGTTACATCCAGGCGAATAACCTGTAACCGATCCGAAATACCCGCCTGCTCCGCCAACCTTGCCAATTCCGCATTCCGACTCAAATCTCGCATCGTTGCCACAACACGATATCCTTGTTTAGCCAGCGTAACCGCCGTAAGCATACCGAACCCACTCGATGTACCCGTGATTAACGCCACAGGGGCGTTTGGGTTGAACTCTTTCGATTTCCGCACGGTTAAACCTGTTGCGCCCTGTATATGATCGTCCTCTGTCTGTATCTTCTGTTCTGTCATCTGCTTCACCTCTTCCTTCGGTGGATTTAGTAGATTTATTATCGTTAAAACTATCATCAAAACGCTTCATTCAAGTGTACTGTCTCTCCACTCGGCGCAGCTTCGTTATTCCCGGTTCAAACGTATACGGGACAAATCTGATATCAGGTACGATGCATTCCAGCCGCTCTCCCAGCTTCGTCAGCTCCCGCTTCACACAAAATTCCACCTGCTGCATCCCTTCTCCTCCTCCTCCAAGCCTAAGCGATACTTCCAACATTCCGTTACCTCGCTGCACGACCCGATAATGCTCAATAGCTGGAGAGGCTGCAATCACCGAACGCGTAACAAAATCCGGAAACACAGGTACGGCTTCGCCCGTTTGTCGATGTGGAAAATAAAGCGTGTCATCACAGCGCCCTTCGATCCGCTCAATGGCAGTGAATGGAGACCCACAGGCACAAGGAACCGCTGCCTCGGTCAAAATGTCGTTCAGTCGATACCGGATAATCGGCTGTGAGGTTCTGGAGAAGTCCGTGATCACAGGCACAAATCTCCGGGTCGTGGGATCAATGAACTCTTTTTCAATATGAACGATATCTTCATTCAAATGCAACGTACCGAAGCCACAGGTTGCGCCCAGAAATCCTTCAGTACACTGGTAAACCTGATGAATGGTTTGCCCAAAAACACTCTCCAGCACCTTGCGATCCAGGGGGTCTAGCACTTCAGCAACCGAAATGATTTTGTCCGGTACAGTGGTCAATGTGCCTGACGTATAAGCCTCAGCCAACATTCTCAGCATGGAGGGCGGCGCTACCCATACGGTGGGTCGGTATGTTTCCATACGTTCAACCAAGGTATCGACACGCTCCAGCAGATCAAAATATTGAAATTGCAGCTTACCCCGCTGCACCGATTCATACAGATTACTGTTGGCCCGGAGGAAAAAGGCGATCTTGGCAGGCTTCCACAGTCCGCCAGGCAGGAGCTTGGCCAACACAGTCCCTGTCCACGCATCCTGCTCACGATCACTCACCAGAAACAACCCCCGGTTGCCCGATGTGCCTGAGGACAAGCCTACCGTCACGCCCTGAACGGATGGCTTGAAATCACGCGTTTCCTCACTTTCCCCGGCGAGAGCCATCGCTTCGCCCTTGGAAATGCCCACCGTGTTGAGCCGATCGAAATGCTGCATCATGATTGTTTTGTCGATCAGAGGAAAGCTTCTCCAGTTGGATGCATCCACATTACCCCACCACTCCCGGTAAAAAGGCGACTTTTCACGAACCCGTTCAACATGCCGAATGATCTGGCGTTCCTGCCAGCGTTCAAGCTGGGCTCGTGTTTTCCATTTTCTCAATCCCCGTGCAAGTGCATAATGGTAGACAATACGCAGTGTACTGCTCATATGTGCTCACCCTCTGTACCCCAAGCATTCAGCGCTTCACGGCAATGACTGGGCACAATCCGAAGCGCTGGAAACTGCTGATGCAACTGAACGAGTCTGTCAAAATTCCTTCGATACGCCTGACGATCCGACATAATGATTCCAGCGAGGGCGTGAGGTCTGCGTTGCTCCTGAAAAGCACGACTCGACCACACTGCGTCTGCACACAGAAAATAGTCATGTGACTCCGTAGTGAGCAAAATCCCCATCATGCCTTCCGCATGACCCGATACGTCAACACCCAGCAGACTGCCATCACCCAAAATATCGTATACCTCGGGAAAAGGAAAATCCTCACCCGCTCTCACCCATCTCTCCGGCTGCTTCGTAACAAGTATTGATCGGGCATTAAAGTCCTCTGGCAGCAGGCCGGACAGAAAGCCTGCCTTTACAGCCGCAATGGGTCCAAGTGAACGCACCGCGTCATAGGCTCTTGGCAGATAGATCAATTGCGCCTGTGGAAAATCTCGCACACCTGCGATATGATCCCCATGAAAGTGTGAGAGGATGATGTACCGAATATCCGAAGCTTCCAGTCCTAAACGAGCCAGAAAATGTACCGCACTGTCTTCTTCACGATAGACCACAGGTGTAATATGACGATACAGCGCGTTTGGCAAGCAGGCGGTTTCCTTGAAAAAACGGGAGCTATATCCCGTGTCCAGCAGAATCGGACCATGTACAGGATGAATGATGCACGCAAAGCCTGCCGGGAAGGCCACCGGACGCAAACTTCCACCACGCAGCGTCAGAAACTCCGGATGTGTGCAATAACCCGCTGCTCCAAGATGAAGCTTTACCGAAGTTGTTGTCAGCATGATTCAGCCCTCCACCAGTCTGCAAATTGTTGTAACCCCTCATCAATGGTCAACCGAGGCACATACCCCAGCTTCTCACGGGCATCCGAAATATCCAGCGTCTGTGGAATCGATAACGAACCAACCGTATACCGCGTCAATTGAGGTTCACCTAACGCAGGAATCAAGCGGTGTACACGTTCCAGCACTGCGGCTGCTCCGTATGCTGCTCGGTAGGGAATATTTCGACGGTGTAAAGACATTTCCAGCTTTCCAAACAACGTGCTCACCAAATCCTGAAACGGTCTCGGATCTCCATTGGAAATATTGTAGGCACGACCCAGCACTTCTGTCTTAGCATCCCTGCATAACAAAAGCGCATCCACCACGTTATCCACACAAGTCAGGTCAATGAGTGCCTGTCCGCCTCCGATCATAGGTACACCCGATTTGGCATTTGCTGCAACGATTCTGGGAAAAAGGGTCTGGTCATATGGACCAAAAATAGCTCTCGGACGAATCATGATCGATGGAAGTCCATTAGCATGAGCCTGCAAAACCACTTGCTCAGCGAGCCGCTTGGTGGCTGCGTAATGATTAGCTGGTTTGGATGGCAAAGGGTCATTCTCATGTATGGCATATCGCGGACTGTAGTTAAAATATAAGCTCGGCGTTGATACATGAATGAAGCGCTGTACGCCACCTTTCATACAACGGTCCACCAAATGCTGTGTCCCCTCCACATTACTGCTGTAAAAATCCCGATATTTGCCCCACGGCGACGATAACGCCGCACAGTGAAACACAACATCCTGACCCGAACAGACCTCATTCACCGCCGCCTGATCCCGTATATCTCCGTTATAAAATCGAATGCCTGCTGCCTCAAGCTGTGCACCGTGCTTTGGCTGGCGTCCCATACCCGTAACTTCCCAGCCTTGCTCTGCAAGCCGTATCGCCAGATGCCTGCCCAGACATCCGGTTGCTCCTGTAACCAATGCTCTATTCATCGTTGTTCACCGTTCCATTCTATGTCGTGAGTCAAAGCTTCAGTCAGCGAGAACTTATGTTTCCTTGCAAGCCGCCAGGCGGAGAGTACAATTGCAAATTGCTCAAACAAAGGTTTCATATCGTATCTCAGATACACCACATCCCTCGTTCCCCGCCAGGCTGTCATCCATGTCCGCAGGCTGCCTTTCCCCCAGAGTTGCTGCAATCCACTTCCCAACATCGGAAGCATCAACATCGCTTTGCTTCCTTGCTTGGGGATGATCACCTTTGCTGCTTTCACCAGCTCTTCAGGTGCAATTAAAGCACGTACCAAGCCATCACCAGGGTGAAACAAATGGATGCCACTGGTCGCCCTCGGATTACACTCAATGGCATACACTTGTCCGTCCTCTGTTTCGATAAAATCAAACCCAATCTGCCCGCTAAACCCTGTCGCCTGTACAAATTGCCTTACCCACTCGTAAATTCCTTCATGCTCCACATGTTCAAAAAAAACACTCGCCCCTACGCTGCCCGTTCGATAGCGACTGTCGTAGGTTGTATATGCAACGATTTTCCCTTCATAAGCTACGCTGTATGTACATAACATTTGCCCGGCAACATAAGCCTGTGCAACCCAAGGGGAAGCCGAAGATATTTCCGTGTCACCAGGAGGATCATTCTGTAAACGGTGCTGCTTCATTTTACCTTCGTATATCTTCTGATCAGGTGCCGCTCTATCAAAGTCTGCTGTGGAGGATATCGGCATACGAACTCTGGCAGCAAAGCGGGAGTATACGGGCTTCCATACCCATTCCCCTTCTATATCCAGATCAGCCTGCGCTTCCATCCATTCCTGCCGACTGCTGATCAGACGGGTATCCGGCACCGAAAGGCCAAACGACTCTGCAAGCTGAATAAAGCGATATTTATGATGCAATTCATGCAGCTGCTCTATAGGCGAAACAAGTACACGGCAGTGATTACGCAGTCGATCTGTCCCTTGGGCAATATAAAAAACTTCTTCACACATTGGAATCAACAAGTCGATCTGCCAGGTTTGAACCAGACTCTCCATCTCTAACAAGTAATCCTCTGTTTCATGACGTGGAGATGGAACCATGAAACACTGCTCCACCGCACTGGTCAATCTGCACAAATGACGCACCACGCTCTCCGCGACGTAAACCCGGTGACCCGCACGATGAAGCATACGCGCCAGATCGAGCGTTACCGGAGCCCGCCCGCCTGTGAGCAGCACATTTAAGGATTCTGATGTTTGATGTCCATTCTTCGTGAATCTAGTAGTCAAAAATAAGTCCTCCCAGTGATAATCCGGCGGCTGTTCCGATCATTAGCACCCGATCTCCCCTCTGAATGCGCTGCTGCTTGATCGCTTCATGCAACCCCATCGGAATGGAAGCGGCAATGGTATTGCCGTGATTTCGTGTAATGTCCATAAAACGGTCCTCTTCGATTCCTAGCTTCTTGCGGATCAGCCTCATCGCCATGGCACTTCCCTGATGCGGAATTACCAATTGGAAATCCTTCATCTGATTACCGGTTGCTTGCAACATATCGTCAATAAATGCTGGCAGCAACCTGGAAGCCATACGGAAGATGGCCTGTCCATCCATATGAAAAAGATAGGGGTCCGGCTGCTCTGCCACATAATTCGAGGCATGCAGACGAGTACCCCCACCGGCAATTTCCGAAAACCGCGCGCCGCGGCTGTACGTTTTCAGCGAGGCATGCACAATCTGCGAAGACTCTCCTTCAGCAGAGCGTTCAATAATGACAGCAGCAGCTCCATCACCGAACAGGGCAGCACTCTCCTTGTTCGACCAATTTAACCCCTTTGAAGCGATCTCCGTAGCTACAAGCAGCACCCTTTTATAACGCCCGGCATCCACCATATAGGAGATAACATCCAACCCGTTTAGGAAACTTAAACAGGTCGCATCCATGTCAAAAGCCGGTACACCTGAATCCTGCTGTCCCATCGCCTGCTGAATGAATACCGCCGTACTGGGTAAAGGTTGTTCCTTCGTACCGCTCGTACACACTAGACAGTCTATATCTGCGAACGTCAATCCCGCATCAACAAGTGCGGCTTCGGCAGCCCTCGCTCCCATGAAGGAAGAGGTCTCTGCACCAGAAGCGTAATGACGCACACCTACACCTGTTGCTTTGCTGACCCAGCCCGCAGGCACCTGCAAACGGCGATCCAACTCCTCGTCGGTTACTTCCTGTTGAGGCAAATACTTGCCTGTTCCAACAATTCTCACTCTTCTAAGCTGCATATGACCTACCTCTTTCTCTTCTTCTGACTGAATATAAGTTCAACTAATAAATATGTACACTAACACTCCAATGACAGAACAACCTTGTTATCGCAGTTATCGTGTAAATGTTTAGTCGAACATATCTAAATGAAAATTACACTTCACCCCGCCTGGCTAAACGCCATGACGAAGTGCAGAAAATACAGCAGAAGGGCAGATATCTCTGCCCCTCCCGTTGTGTTATTTTTTTATTCAGTCATGTTGATTCATTTCCTTACTTCAAAATCTCGGCCAGTGCAAGATCGAGCGTATCATACTTGAATGTAAATCCTTCTCTTTCCAGCCTCTCGGGAATAACCCAGCGACTTTTGAGAACCAGCTCTGTTTCGGTCCGGATGAATCGTGCCCCCAGTTCCAGCATCCAGCGAGGTGAAGGAAGTCCAATACGAACTCCCATCTGCCGCCGCAGACTCTCCATAAGCTGGCGGTTCGTGACAGGATGGGGAGAGGATGCATTAAATACACCCTCCAATTGCGGATGCTGCTGAACATAGATCACCATGCGGAACAAATCTTCTATATGAATCCAGCTAAACTGCTGGGTTCCAGGTCCTTGTGATCCACCCAGCCCAAAGCGGACCAGATTGGTGAGTGGCTCCATGACGCCGCCTTCTCCCAGCACAATGGCAATCCGTAATGCAATCTGACGTGTAGACGGCAGACTGAATTCAAAAAAAGCCTTTTCCCACGCCTTGGCGACATCCACCGAGAATCCGGAGCCAATCTCGCCCTCTTTCTCCGTCATGGGACGATCTTCTGCATGTCTGTATATGGTGGCCGTGCTCGAATTAATCCATAATTCAGGAGGGTTGCTACAAGCCAGAACAGACTCGCCCAAAATGCGGGTTGTGCGTGTTCTGGATTCCAAAATGACTTTGCGGTTCTCGTCCGTGTAACGGCAGTTTACGGATTTTCCGGCCAGGTTAATCAGCAATTCTGCACCTTCAAGTGCCTCTATGATTCCAGCCTGGTTCTCCCAGGCAATATGACCGGGCTGACGTGAGATGATGAGCACCTCATAACCAAGCTCCTTGAATCTTTGGGCAAAATCCTGACCAACAAACCCTGTTCCACCCGCCAACACAACCTTTTTCACGGTATCCCCTCATTTCCCCATACTGGGTAAAGCAACTACGCTATATATGGACTAACACTGTCTGCGACGGTTTTGTTTGATTTTAATTTATGCCCAAGGCTGCGTATAAACGATTGCGTTCTTCAATCGCCCATGCGTTCGCTGAGTTTTGCTCCAACTGATACATAAGCTCATCATGGAAATCATGAATCATGAACCCTTCAGGCAAATTCCCCAGCATGGCTGTAAAATTGTATTCAGGCAGTTTTCTTTGTCCTTTACCGATCTGCTTCAACCATTCCATCCATTCGACAAGCGTCAGCACTTCTACCTGCCATAGTTCGGCCTGTAATCCAAGTGTATCCTGAAACTGCTCATAAGCAGATAGCTCGGAGAAGGGACGACAAGCTTGCACAGCCAATTCATACAACTCGATTACTGCGCGCCGCACCTCATGCTCAAGCTCGATTTCCAACCCTTCCATGAAGTCCTGAACTTGAATTGACAGCCCGTCATCATATAGTAATGGTGCGTGTGCCAACAAACGCACAATCTCTTCCATGTCATGCGCTGAAACTTTCTTTTGCTCATAGAGAGCAGGTAACATATATGCTGTAATGATCATTCACTCCTACATCGTTCTTCTATTAATGACGTATATTATATCATGATTTGGCGGGTTATCCTTGAATCACTTTAACGTTAACAAAAAGGCAACCTTACTCTTTCAGGAGAGCATAGGTTGCCTTTCGTGTTGCTATTAGAAAATCAAACAACATCTAGATAAACGCTTTAACCGCTGCAAAATACTCCCGGATCATATTGATCGGTTTCAGATAACCCGGTGAAGGAGCGGAAATGCCGTATTCGGCAGCGTAACCGTTCTTGGCGGCCAAATACTTGGATCTGAACATATGGTAATCACTTGTGACAATCATGATCTTGGGATGCTCCAGCCCAGATGCATCAATGATTTTTTTGGAAAAAGCCATATTCTCCTGGGTGCTCGTCGATCGATCTTCCATAATGACTTGTGTGGGGCTGATCCCCTGATCAACAAGGTAGTTTTTCATGGCGAGTGCTTCCGGAATCGATTCTCCCGGCCCCTGCCCGCCGGATACAATCACTGGCGTCTGAGGATGACTGCGGATATAGTCCAAACTGGCATCCAGCCTTTGTTTCAAGGTCAATGACAATTCAGTTCCCTTGATGCCCGAGCCGAGAATAATGACATAGTCCGCTTCTTCCGGATCATTCGCGTTAAGCTGAGTAAACACAAGTGCTTCGATAATTACAAATGAAACCGCAGCGATCCCGAAGCCAGTAAGCAGAATGCGTTTCAGCAGGATATGCTTTTGATAATCAATCCGCCTCAACACGATAAAAGCTATAGTGATCATGCCAAAAAACTTCACTGCGAAGTTCCAGCCCCAGAAAACAAGGAAGAACACAAAACATGCAATGAAAAAAAGATCAAGGATTAGGCCTTTTTCTCGTATAAACTTTTTCATAAATCCAGTAACACTCCTTCTCGGGCCTTCACTTCCGTCATATGCCCTTGATTCAGGATTTTATGATCGTGAGCTTGGGCCACTGTTGTTGCCAGCATTTCTTCTCTACACGATGATTATAGTAGTCTGCATCCGAGAAAAACGGACTTTGGCGTACGATTAACGTATACAGATCCTCCAGCCCATGCGGGGCACAGATACGCACCTGACCTTGTTCATCTAACCGCACACCTATGGCTGTGACGATTTCTGGCCAATACCGAAGGGCATCTTCTGTGGATTGATAGGGCTTGTTTCCATTACGCAGATGCATCCTCGCCTGATTTTTCACCGACCATATGGAATTGCCTGTCTGCTCGCGAAGCCCTTGTTCCAGCAACAGGTCCCGCTCCTCACGCATATCTTCCGTATCGTAGTAAATAACATCAATATCGCTGTGCAGTTCGCGAAGAGGATAGCCATGAAGCACATCCCAGATATAATTGCGAATATACCCCGCACCTATGTAACACTGAGGCAGATCCAGACTGCGAATCCGCCGCAGGTCGTGCATTAATTGGTCATGCTCCGTAATCGCCTGGATCAACTTTTCCTTATGCAACATATAACGTCTCTCCCCGTCACTCTGTCCATTTCATTATAGAGCTATCATTGCTCGCTTTTACATTACCGACACGCTGCTCCTTCCAATATATCATGTTTGAGTACCTGCGATAAAATAAACAAATCCCCTCAGGCAGTCATCCTAGGCTCATCTGAACAGATGTTCCTTAAGATCATTTACCCTGAGGGGATCAATTGAAGAAGATTGAAGAAGCGATTAGGCCAGTGGCTTTTCCGAATACGTGATCTGCATTTTCTACATTTTACGTTGGATTATCCATAAGCGTCAGTTGTCCTTGCTTCTCCTGCATGCGGAAAATAACGGGTCGTTCCTTCGGATGATTGTTCGGAGCATGAATGGTGAGACACAGTTGTCCTTCGAACGTTCGAAACAGCATCCCATGTCCTCCATTATTGGCGAACAACGGCTTGTCATCCTGCTTCCATGGACCTTGCGGTTTGCCGGACAACGAGCGGGCCAGCCCCAGTGTATAACCGTCTTGACCGGATGTGGACCACATCATGACGAGTTCATCATTTTGCATACGATACAGAAACGGACCGTCCGTGACATAACGGTTTCGCTGTTCTCCACCTCCGACAGACCATGGCGCTTCGGAAGCTTTGAATAACAGATCAGGTTTGCCTATCGTTCCTTTCAGATCCGGTTTCAGACGTACCGCGTACATCTCCCCATCCTCCACCTGTACCCATTCCTTGCAAAAGATCATCCACGGATCACCCTGATCGTCCACATACAATGTACCGTCCAGGCATTCCCAATCTGGTGGCGTCAGGGAGCGACACCACAATTCAAAAGGCCCTTCCGGCTGATCAGCCACCAACACACCTGTTACCCGCGAAACACCTTCCGCCTTGAAGCTGGCAAACATATAAAAGCGACCTTCCCATTCATAGACTTCCGGGGCCCAATAGTGGTGATCGGACCAGAAGTCCGCAGGTGCACGGAAGCATGGGGAAGGACCACTCCAATGGATCAGGTCTTCGCTCTCATAGACATCAAAACCGATGGCTGGGCCGTTCCACACATTTTGCCCGATAGAGCCATATAAATAATATTTCTTGCGCGATGGTATAGCCAATATGTAGGGATCACGAAAATGAATATCTTCCAAACGGTGCACGTTCAATGGTTCATCCTCCTCATGAGAGCGGTTCATTAACCATGAGTATACACCATATCTCCAAATACTGGAATTCCACTAACCCCACATGCCAATCAGCAATATGCCGCCAAAAATAACGATGGAACAGAGAATGCGCTTCTTCCCCTGCTGTTCTTTCAATAACAAAATACCGAGGAAGGCCGCGAATACCGTTCCTACTTCCCGAAGCGGGCCCAGTCTAGCCATTGGCGCCTGCTGCAATGCAAACAGAAACAACAAGTACGAGCCCGGATTCAGCAGCGCTCCCAGCATAATGGTTGATCGGTTCTTCTTCCACTCCTGACGCAGTTGGCGGGAAGCGAGCAGCGCCGGAGTCAAGCCGGCAACAAAGCCAATGTTCGTCACTTCCAGTAACGACAGGGGTGAAATATGCTCTAGATTTAATTTGTCCACGAACACATAACTCGTTGTACATAACCCGACACATAAGGCCATCAGAACCGGCTTTGATCCTGTTACACTTGAGCCAGATTTGCCAACTCTGCTTCCCACACCACTCAGCACCGTAAATCCTACAATCATGCAGGCAATACCGACCCAGCCGAACATGGACAACGTTTCCCCCAGAAAAGCAACACCGATCAATGGCACCAACAAGGTGCTCGTTCCCCGCATAATCGGATAAATCTGCGACAAATCGCCCAATTCATACGTCTGCGATAGCAGCCAGGAATACAAGGCTTGCAGCGCCATTGATAACACGAGTAGTGCATAGGCTGGCATGGATAAAGGTTCCCGTACCAATTCCACAATAAGCACAGGCAGCAGTATTACGGTTGGAATCATCATGATCGACCATAAAAACACACTTTTGTTTAAACTGCGTTTGGTGAACATACTCCAGACAGCGTGAGCCATCCCGGAAGCGAGCACCAGAACTATAGGTAAAATCATAATCAAAACGTTCCTCTCTAATGCCTTACTCTTCTATATTCTCTAATGTGCCAAAGTGCTCTCAGGTTGATGTTCTGGCTGTTCCTTCACGACCGATCCGTCTTCCAGACGAATCCAGGTATCAAAGCTGCGTTGTCCCGCCTGCAATTGAATGACCCGTCCTCCGCGCAGCATGCCTTCCCTTCCATATGTACTGTGTCCACTCGAACGCCCGTAGCAGAGACGAATGCCGTGGTAAGTCCCCTGAAAATCATTCACATGATCATGTCCGCAAAAGGTCCCCATCACATCGCCCATCTCCAGCAGTGCAGAGAACAGACCCGAGTTCACTTGGGCAGAGCAGACAGGTTCGTATTTGCTGCCGTAACAGATCTGTGTGTCCCACATGGACTGATATTCAGGAATCGGGATATGGAAAAACGCCAAGGCTGGGAGCTTCTCCCCGCGGCTGCGGCCGGGATTAACGCGTGTGGATTCAGACATCAGCCACTGGATCTGATTAGGCTGAATCCAGCCATAACCGGGAATGGACTCGAACTGGGAATAGTTCCCCGAATCGAGTAAATACAACACTGCCCCCGGACGGCCATCCGCTCCGGCAATCTCCAATGTGTAATTGCCTAGTCCCGCAATCTCACGCGGTCCAGGTTCTGTCACGGTATGCGCATGCTCCTGAATCACATCCATTAATGCATCGGGGGTAATCCGATTCTCTGTATCATGGTTGCCATATACAAAAGCCCACGGAATACCCCGCTCTTCCACTACAGACACAGCATCACGGAATGCCTGCTCCGGGTGTTCACATTCCTTATTGCCAGGATCGACTGGTCCCGTGTAGATGACATCGCCTGTAAAGACAACCAGATCGGGCTGTTCCGCTTCAATGACCGTTTTCATTAATTGCCTGGTCCGAAGATCTTCAGGTCGCCCATCTTTCCAGTGTAGATCTGTAAACTGCACGATTTTGAATGCTCCATTTGCTTGAAAAGCAAGCTGACGTTTCACCCTTTTTTCCTCCCTGATGATCCATGTACTATGGATTGAAGTTTTCAATGTTGTTTGTTGTGGTTTTACGTTGTTTTATATGATCTTATCGTCACATCATATTGCTGTCAATACATATTAAGAACAGAATTTACTTCTCATTATACTCCTCATTACATTTCAAAATTGACAAGGTCTTCTCTCCAACTTAAACTATTAAAACAACAACAATCCACACTATCTCACAACTCTAAAATAAATAGAACTTAGATCGAAACTTCAGGAGGCACAAACATGTCTTTAACGTATGAAGAACGCAGACACACCATTCTTAACCAGCTTGCTACACAGGGCAAGGTTCAGGTACAGGTTCTGGCGGATCTGTTTCAGGTGTCTACGGAGACGATTCGGCGGGATCTGGACCGACTTGAAAAGGAAGGCGAATTGCGCAAAGTATACGGAGGCGCTGTACGTGTACGCTCAGGCATGATCGAAGCCCCTTTTCAAAAGCGTGCGCAGCTTCAACTGAACGAAAAGCAGGCCATTGGCGTGGCAGCCGCCTCTCTGATTGAGGATGGAGAGACCATAATGCTGGACAATGGTACAACAACGCTGGAGATTATGCGACAGCTGCGACATCGGTCTCAGGTGACCGTCATAACCAACTCCGTCCCCATTCTTACCTGTGCACTAGAGGAGTTTGCAGGCAAAATCATTTTCGCTGGAGGAGAAGTCACCCCGGTCGTACAAGCCTCTACTGGACCCATTGCTCATGAATTGCTCAGTCAATTCAAAGTCAACAAGGCATTCATCTCAGCAGGCGGCGTTTCGTTAACGGATGGGATCACAGATTATGTGCTGGAAGAGGCACTCATCTCCCGCAAAATGATGGAGCGTGCGGAGGAAGCCATTTTGGTAGCAGATCATACCAAGTTTGGACGTTCAACCTTCGCCCAGATTGCACCTATAAATCAAATATCCATGGTGATCACAGATTCTGGATGTCCCACAGAATGGATAGATGCTCTTCACCAAATGGAAATCGAAATGGTTCACAGCATTTGACAATGTGAGCCATTTTCTATATTTTAGAAGTATAATGATCGTTCTATCTTATTCTGAAGGGAGCGTATTACTTCTTATGAGCAGCAAAAAGGAAATGCTGTTGAACGTGGCTGAGGAATTATTCTACCTGCACGGCTTTCATTCTATCGGCTTGAAGCGAATCATCACAGATGCCGGGATCGCCATCATGACGTTATATAATCACTTCAACTCCAAGGATGATCTCATTGTTGAAGTACT